>JBDRMQ010000037.1:0-8701 GCA_043811955.1 bacterium
TCATCCTCATACACAATTGTAGCAGGAATTTCTTTATTGATTATTTTGCAAAAGAGACAAGCCATTTTATCGCTCGCCCGAAATAAGCTTTTTAATCTGCTTTTTAATGAAGGGGGTCTTCGATAAAATCTCAGCTGCTTCGGCCCGAGTCAAAGGACTGCCCGGTTCAAAATTTTTATCCGCCAAAAACTCAAAAAAGCCTGTATTTTTGCCAACATGAACAGCTGGCGAAGCCCAATGACTAGCCGCTAGATCGGGAAAAGCCCGAGTTTCAACCTCATCTTTAATTGCTAAGCCGGAAAATCTGGCAAAAACAGCCGCAGCCTCTGCCCTGGTAATGGTTTTATTTGGCTTAAAAGTACTATCTGGATAACCATTGATATACTGACGATCAACTGCGACCGCCACATAAGGAGCAACCCAGCTATCGGCAGTAACATCAAGGAAAATGCCCCCGTCAGGTTCAGGCAAGGAGAAACCCTTCGCCTTGACCAAGAGCGCGGCTAACTCACCGCGAGTAATAAAATCTTCTGGATGAAAGGTCTTATCGGGATAACCGCTCATTATCCCCAGGGTAGCTAAATATTCAATTGGTTTTCTCGCCCAATAATCATGCCAAACATCAACAAAAGTAACGAGTGAAGGCTTGGCCACCACTTGGGCAATGGGGATTGAAGTATCACCCTTTAGCCAGCGGTCAAAATTAGTCTCTTCTGGACCCTGGTAGCCAAAAGAAAAGAAGTGAGTAGCGTTTTCTGCTATTTCACCAAACTGGTGATAAGCATAGTCAAAAGCAAAATTCTTATACTTAACCCCAACCCCAGCAGTTAGATTATTATCAATGCCAGTGCCAGAGGTAGTCGCCTTTGGTTTCTGGTCAAGCCCAACCCTGAGAGCTAAAATTTTTATCGGCCAAAACTCCAAACCACTATGCCAAAGGGCTGGTCGATTTGTCTCACTATTTTCCATTTCATATTCAAGCAAAAGTTTTAAGTCCTGATATTCATTTTCTTTAAGGGCGTTCTGGCCAACCAAATTAAAACCACCCCCGACTTTAACAACCTTAGCAATTGACTCGGGCGGGCCCCCGTCTTCCCAAGAAAATTTCCCGCCACTTTCAAAAGGGATAAAATTGTTAATTGTCAACCCTAAATTAGCCCAAGGTTTTATCTCCCAAATCAAGCCAAGGTCGGCGTCAAACCCTGTCCCCTTAGCTGCTTCAATCGTTGCCCCACCCCCGGTAAAGCCCTGAGAAAAATATTTCGCGTTTGCCCCCAAAAAAATACCCTGCCCCCTTCCCCCGACAAAACGGGTCAGCTCTGTCGCGTAGGAGAGGAATAAAATACTTGAACTATAATCAGCATTGCCGCTTTGGACAACAGCTTGGGTTGAGCCAGAACCAGTGATTTGGGTGATTGGAATCCCTCCCACCCCAGCGCTAACATAACCAAGGCCAAGGTCACCAATCGAAAAATGATTTACCCCGCCAATCACTACATAATTAATTTCAGAAAGCAAGGTCCCACTCATACTGATAATTTCAAAATTTGACTTTATCCCTAGTCCAGCGGGATTGGTAAAAATAGCAGTTGCGTCATCTACGCCAGAAACACACGCTTTGCCAAGCCCCATCGGCCGTGCCCCAACACCAATTTCCCCGATGTCAACAAAAGCCTGGGCAGAAGGACCAAAGGACAAGAGCCAAAAACCTAGTAAGATCAAAAATAAAAATTTAACGCGCACCATTTGCAAAGTATTATGAATCCTAGCAATTCCAATGTCAAGCTTATCTGTGTTAGAATAATCACATGCTTTCCAAAATCAGAAATTTCTCGATCATCGCTCATATCGACCACGGCAAATCAACCCTGGCAGACCGCCTGCTCGAGTTTACTCATACAGTTGAAAAAAGGGATATGCGCGCGCAAGTTCTTGACACGATGGACCTGGAACGCGAGCGTGGGATCACAATTAAAGCCCAGGCCATCAGGATGGAATACAAAGGCCATATTCTTAATTTGATCGACACCCCGGGCCATGTTGATTTTAGCTATGAAGTCTCAAGGTCATTGGCTGCCTGCGAAGGAGCACTCCTCTTAATTGATGCCACTCAAGGGATTGAGGCCCAAACACTTGCCAACGCCTATTTAGCAAAACAAAATAATCTTAAAATAATTCCTGTTATTAATAAAATTGACTTGCCAGCCGCTGAGCCAGAAAAAGTGGCTGAAGAGCTTTATAATGCTATGGGGATAGAAGAAAAAGATATTATTTTAGCCTCGGCCAAAGATGGCTCAGGCGTTGAAGAAATACTTGAAGCCATCATTAAAAGAGTCCCCCCTCCAATTGGCGCGAAGTCCGCCCCGCTCCAAGCTTTGATCTTTGACTCGCATTATGACGCTTTCCGCGGGGTTATCGCTTATGTTCGCATTGTTAATGGTGAGATTAAAACCGGTCAAAACATCCACTTAATGGGGACAAAAGGCGATTACGAAGTCCAAGAAATTGGCACGCTCAAACTCGGCCTAAACAAGCGGGAAAAGCTTGAAGTCGGTGAGGTTGGCTATTTAATTGCCGGGATAAAAGAAGTAAAGGAATGCCGGGTTGGCGACACGGTAACCAACACCAAGTCCCCGGCGCCTAGGCCCCTGCCCGGCTATAAACCGATCAAATCCATGGTCTTTTGCGGCTTCTATCCCTTGGCTGGCGAAGATTACGAAAACCTCAAAGAAGCTGTTGGCAAGCTTCAATTAAATGACGCGGCCCTTTCTTTTGAACCAGAAACCTCAGCCGCGCTTGGCTTTGGCCTGCGCTGCGGCTTTTTAGGGCTGCTTCACCTTGAAATTGTCCAGGAGCGCCTTGAGCGAGAATTTGACCTGAAAATTATTGCCACCGCCCCCAACGTCATCTACCATGTTATCAAAAATAACAAAGAGGAAGTTCAAGTTGATAATCCCACTAAAATGCCGCCTGCTGCTGACATAGAAATAATTAAAGAGCCTTATTTAAAACTAACAGTCTTTTCTCCGGCCGAATACGTCGGCTCTATCATGACGATTACTACGGATAAGCGCGGCAATTTCATTAATATGGAATACCTTGACCCAACCCGGGTCATGATGATCTTTGAAATCCCGCTTTCTGAAATTATTTCAGAATATCATGATCTGTTAAAATCAGTCAGCCGCGGTTACGCCTCAATGGACTACGAAATTATTGGCTATCGCGAGTCAGACCTGGTAAAGATGGATATACTTTTAAATGCCGAACCAGTTGATGCCCTCTCAATCATTGTCCACCGTGATTACGCTCAAGCTCGCGGCAGAAGACTGGCTGAAAAATTAAAAGAGGTCATCCCCAGACACCAATTTGTGGTCCCCATCCAAGCCTCGATCGGCGCCAAAATCATTGCCAGGGAAACTATCCCGGCTATTAAGAAAAACGTTTTGGCTAAATGTTACGGCGGCGACATTACCCGTAAAAGAAAACTTCTTGAGAAACAAAAAGAGGGTAAAAAACGGATGAAGCGCGTCGGTAGCGTTGATGTGCCACAGGAAGCTTTTTTGGCCGTGTTAAAATTAGGGAAATGATGATAACTCACCCCCCAACCCCCTCTCTTATTAAGAGAGGGGGGGAAGACATTAGAAAAAACGGGGGTGAGTTTTTTTCTTTATACATCCACCTCCCCTTTTGCAAACAAAAGTGTAACTACTGCGATTTTGTTTCGTATGCGGGCAAGGAAGATTTAATTGATGAGTATGTAGACGCTCTTTGCGAAGAAATCAAAACCTCACCCCTTTCTTCCGACTTCGTCGGAATTCATTCCCCTCTCCATCAAAGATGGAGAGGGGTGGACGCCGAAGGCGGACGGGGTGAGGCGAGAACAGTCTACTTCGGCGGCGGGACACCTACTCTACTCGAGCCCAGACACTTTGAACAAATATTAAAACCCCTTCTGTCTTTGCCTGCGGCAAAGACATCTTCCCCTTATAAAGGGGAAGAATTATTTTCCGGACACTCATTCTCCCCCTTACCAAGGGGGAGATGCCGAGCCGAAGGTGAGGCAGAGGGGGTAGAGATAACAATCGAAGCCAACCCGGCCACCGCCGACAAAACAAAACTTAAAGAATTAAGATCGCTCGGCATAAGCCGCCTCTCCATCGGCGCGCAAAGTTTTAATGATAAACACTTGAAAGTTCTCGGGCGAATCCACAACTCAAAAGATATTTTTAAATTTTACGAGGACGCCCGCTCTGCGGGATTCGACAATATTAATCTTGACTTAATCTTTGCCCTACCCAATCAAACGCTTACAGAATGGCAAAAAGATTTAGAAACAGCTCTCTCACTAAATCCAGAACACCTTTCGACATATAATCTGCAGATTGAGGAAAACACCCCGCTCAAAACAACCCTCACAGCTCACGCCTCACACCTCACACCTGCCAACGAAGAATTAGACCTAGCCATGTACGAATACACCATCGAAGCTCTAACAGCTAATGGCTACAAGCATTACGAAATCTCAAATTTTGCCAAGCCTGGACTTGAGTGTAAACATAACATTGTTTATTGGAAAAACGAAAACTATGTCGGCCTGGGAGCCGGCGCGCATTCGCATGTTGATGGGAAAAGATGGAGCAATCCTTATTGTTTGGAGAAGTACCTTTCCCTCCCCCCCGGTCCCTCACACTTCATGCTTCACACCTCACACCCAGACCAACGCGAGACAATCTTCATGGGCCTGCGCCTCCTCGATGGCATCGCCAAAGAACACTTCGCTGGCTTTGAAAAAGAGGTTGAGGAATTAACAAAAGTAGGCCTGCTAGAACTGTCCGGCCCTAATATAAAATTGACGAGAAAAGGACTTTATCTAGCTAACGAGGTCTTTCTCTATTTTGTTTGACAAGCTAAAAATAAAAGTGTTATAATTAGCACTCAAGACCGGAGAGTGCTAAACAATGATTAACCAAGAATTAGACGAAAGAAAACAAAAAATACTTAACGCTATTGTTAAAGATTACCAGCATACAGCCGAGCCGGTAGGCTCGCGTACTATTGCCAAAAAGTACCTGCCGGGCATATCACCGGCCACTATCCGTAACGAAATGGCTGACCTTGAAGAAGAAGGCTTAATTGTCCAGCCCCACACTTCATCCGGCCGCATCCCAACTGACCAGGGTTACCGCTTTTATGTTAACCGCTTAATGCGCGCAATCAAACCAACCCAAAAAGAGACGCACGACTTTCAACAAATGTATTCATATTTTGGCCCAAATATTGACAACATCCTGCACCAAACAGCCAAACTTCTTTCCCGGGCACTTGATTATACTGCCGTAGTCGTTAATATAGGCGAGCATCAGCGGGTTTTTTCTGCTGGGACCTCAAACCTTTTGCATCAACCAGAGTTTCGCAACCTAAGTCATATGCAAAAGATGCTCGACCTGCTTGAAGAAGAAGAGTTGCTGACAGAATTGGTTGAAGAATATGCCCTCTCTGATGAAGTAAACATTAAAATTGGCTCAGAGAACACCATTAAAGAAGTTAGGGAATGCAGTGTTATAGTTTCAGCCTACGAATTTGAGGATGAGCGCATCGGCGGCATCGGCATCATTGGCCCAACCAGGATGTACTATAGCAAAGCAACATGTTTGGTTGATTATGTGGCTAAAGAATTAACAAATATATTATCTCAAGGAGATTTATTTTGAGCGACAAGAAAAATAAAAAAACCAGCAAAACTCCTCACCCTGACACTCCACCACTCCAAGATGAATACAAGGATAAATACCTAAGGACCCTGGCTGATTTTGACAACTTTAAAAAGCAAATGGCCAAGCAAACAGAACTTTTCGCCCAATTTGCTAACGAAAATATCATCAAAGAGATTTTACCTGTGCTTGATAACTTTGGTCATGCCCTACAAGCAGCCAAAGATAATAAAGAAATCCTTGATGGGCTCTCCTTAATCAAAAAACAGCTTGAAGATGTCCTTAAAAAACACGGAGCTGAAGTGATTGAAGCACTTGGAAAACCATATGACCCAAACTTTCACGAAGCTATGGTCAAAAAAGAGCATGATGGACCAGAGGATATTGTAATTGAAGAGATGCGCAAAGGGTATATATTAAAAGGACGAGTAATTAGACCTTCAATGGTCATTGTCAGTCAAAAAAAGGGGGAATAAAAAATGGCTCAAGAAAAAATTATCGGCATAGATTTAGGTACCACTAATAGTTGCGTGGCTGTCATGATGGGGGGGGAACCAACTGTGATCCCCAATTCAGAAGGGGGGAGAACAACTCCCTCGGTTGTCTCTTTCCAAAAGGATGGGACACGCTCTGTTGGCCAGGTAGCCAAAAGGCAATCTGTCACCAACCCTGAGAACACTGTTTTTTCCGCTAAAAGGTTCATTGGCCGTATGTTTGATGAAGTCCAACAAGAATTAAAATATGTCCCCTTCCAGGTTACCAAGGGCGGCAAAGGTGAAGCCATGGTAAAGATTGGCGACAAGTCTTATTCCCCGCCGGAAATCTCAGCCATGGTCCTGCAAAAAATGAAAGAATCTGCCGAGCAGTTTCTGGGCGGGCCTGTTAAAAAAGCTGTTATCACTGTCCCGGCTTATTTTAACGATTCCCAGCGCCAGGCCACCAAAGACGCGGGAACAATTGCCGGCCTTGATGTTGTCAGGATCATTAACGAACCAACAGCAGCTTCACTGGCCTATGGTTTAGATAAAAAGAAAAACGAAAAAATCGCGGTTTATGACCTGGGCGGCGGAACATTTGACGTCTCCATCCTGGAAATTGGTGAAGGGGTTTTTGAAGTTAAATCTACCCATGGCGACACCCACCTTGGCGGCGATGATTTTGACCATGAGATCATCCACTGGCTGGCCGAAGAATTTAAAAAAGATCAAGGGGTCGACATTTCTAAAGACCGTATGGCTATGCAGCGCTTAAAAGAAGGGGCAGAAAAAGCCAAATGCGAACTTTCAACTGTTAATGAGACAGAGATCAACCTCCCCTTTATCACCGCTGATCAAACTGGCCCAAAACATTTGGTGGTTAAACTTTCTCGAGCTAAACTTGAACAGCTGACCGGCAAATTAGTTGAACGCAGCTTGGAACCCTGCAAAATTGCCCTAAAAGACGCTGGCTTATCGGCTAAAGATATCGACGAAGTAATCCTAGTTGGTGGCCAAACCAGGATGCCCAAGGTTCAAGAAACAGTCAAAAACTTTTTTGGCAAAGAACCGCACAAAGGGGTTAACCCGGACGAAGTAGTCGCCCTTGGCGCGGCTTTGCAAGGCGGGGTTTTAGCTGGCGAAGTTAAAGAGATGGTCCTGCTTGACGTTACTCCGCTAACTTTAGGGATTGAAACCCTGGGCTCTGTCATGACCCCATTAATTGAAAAAAATACTACGATCCCAACTTCCAAAAGCCAGGTTTTTTCAACTGCAGCTGATAGTCAAACCTCGGTTGAAGTCCACGTTCTCCAAGGGGAGAGGCCAATGGCTGCAGACAACAGATCACTCGGTCGATTCCATCTTGACGGGATCCCCCCTGCCCCACGCGGCGTTCCTCAAGTTGAAGTCACTTTTGACATCGATGCCAACGGTATTTTAAATGTTCATGCCAAGGACAAGGGGACAAATAAAGAACAAAAAATTACCATTACAGCTTCGTCAGGTCTATCAAAAGCAGAGATCGAGAAGATGCAAAAAGAGGCCGAGGCCCACGCGACCGAAGACAAAAACAAAAAAGAATCAGTTGATACTCGCAACCAGGCAGAAAGCCTGGCTTATACTGCTGAAAAAACCATCAAAGACGCGGGGGATAAGGTTGAAGCCGCGGATAAGGAAAAAGTTGAAAAAGCGATCGCAGAAACCAGAAAAGCCCTGGAAGCCAATAATACTGAGCAGATAAAAAAGGCCCAAGAAGAGCTGCAAAAAGAGATTTACGCGGTTTCTGAAAAGCTCTATAAAGCAGCCACCCCAGAACAAGGACCAGGACAAGAACAAGGAACAAATGAAGGCAAGACAGTTGACGCTGAAGCTGAAGTCAAGGATGATAAAGACAAAGACAAAAAATAATGGCAAAAAAGGATTACTACGAAGTCCTTGGTGTTAAAAAAGAGTCTTCGGCTGACGAGATCAAGCGGGCCTATCGCAAGCTGGCCCGCGAATATCACCCAGACGTAAATAAAGAAGCTGGGTCTGACTCAAAATTCAAAGAGATCAATGAAGCCTATCAGGTCTTATCTGATCCTAATAAACGCTCTCAGTATGATTATTATGGCAGTGCTGGCGGCCCAGGAGGGGCTGGCGGTTTTGAGGGCTTTGGCGGCGGTGGCTCACCATTCCAAGGGTTTGAAGGCTTTGGTGATTTTGGCGACATCTTTGACACCTTTTTTGGCGGCAGCCGTGGAGGGAGACGAGCCAGCGCTAGGGGGGCGGACCTTCGCTATGATCTGCGGATAACCTTAGAAGAAGCAGCCAAAGGGCTTGAGCAAGAAATTGAGATCATCCACTTTATTGCTTGCAACACCTGCAAAACCTCAGGCGCTAAACCTGGTTCAAAACCAAAACGTTGCCCTACCTGCCAGGGGACTGGTCAAGTCAAACGGGTCCAAAGAACTATTCTTGGCAACTTCACTCAAGTTATGCCCTGCTCTAGCTGTCAGGGCTCCGGCGAAA
>JBDRMQ010000038.1:0-6716 GCA_043811955.1 bacterium
CGGAATTGACCCCTTTTGCCATTGACATTCGATATGATGAATTTGTCTCATTAAAACATGCCGAAGTAGAAAATTTAGTAAAGCAAGCCAAAACCGCCCTTAATTTCATCATCAAAAAAGCCTAACCATGCCCGCAAACCCCGAACTACTCTCTCCCGCAGGGGATTTAGAAAAATTAGAAGCTGCTGTGCGCTTTGGCGCAGATGCAGTCTATGTTGGCGCTGGCCCCTTTTCCCTGCGAGCACAAGCTACTTCATTCAATTTAGACGAGTTAAAACAAGGGATCTCCTTTGCTCATCAACATAAAGTTAAGGTTTATCTAGCAATTAACATTTTTGCCTTTGATGAAGATTTAAACAAGATGGTTACCTATTTAAAAGAAGCAACAAAAGCAGGAATTGACGCTGCCATAATCTCTGATCCAGGTCTTATTAAATTAACCAGAGAAAAGTTTCCTAAATTAAAAATTCACCTCAGCACCCAAGCTAACACCTTAAATAGCGAAGCGGTGAAATTTTGGCAGCAGCAAGGGGTCGGCCGAGTTGTTTTAGGCCGCGAAATCAGCCTAGCTCAAGCTAAAAAGATCAAAAAAGCTGTCCCCAAAATAGAACTTGAATTATTTGTCCACGGCGCCATGTGTATCTCCTATGCTGGCCGGTGTTTGCTCTCCAAACATATGACCAACCGCTCAGCCAACCGCGGCGAATGCACTCAACCCTGCCGCTGGGAATATCGCTTAAAAGAGGTAACCAGACCAGATGATGAATTTTTGATCGAGCAAGATGGCCGCAGCACCTATATTTTAAATTCCAAAGATCTTTGTTTGGTTGAACACATCCCTAAACTTATTGAAGCTGGAATTGATTCTTTCAAGGTTGAAGGCCGGATGAAGTCTGTTTACTACGCAGCTCTAGTAACAAAAATTTACCGGGAGGCAATTGATGCTACCCCTAAACTTGATCCTGCCTGGAAAGCTGAACTTGAAAAAACATCGCATCGCCACTTCACCACTGGTTTTTATTTGGATGAGGATGAAACCGAACACATAGCAGATGGCTCAAACATTAGAAACTATACTTTTGTGGGAGTTGTGGCTAATCATCAAGCTGGCGAAATTGAAATTATGGCTCGAAACTACTTTGCCGTAGGTGATGAACTAGATATCATTGATCCAAAATTTAAAGAGATAAGAAAGCTAAAAGTCACCAAGATCAGAACTGCGGATAATAAAGAGATAAATAAAGCACACAACAACTTTCATGTTTTTGTGAGAAGTGAATTTTCCCTGTTAATATCAGCTTTTTCACTACTACGCCGCAAGTCATTTTAGCCCTTTTAAAAAGCCAAAAATCACGCAAGTTTCCCCTTTTATAACACGATAGATACCTGTGAGAGCTCCCTGTAAGGATTCCCAATCTCCGAATTAAGCTTGGAGGCTACAAGAGGAACAAATGGTAATTTTAGAAGGCTTAGGCCGACCAAATCAACATAGGCCCCCCACTGATATAAGACAGACAAGACCTGTCCCAATTGGCGAAGATCCCATTGATACTTATACACCTAGTTTAGATGATCAATCCGCAGGAGTTCCGCCATCAGAAGTTTCATCATCAAGGCCTCAGCATATTGATCCTGCAATAAGTCCTCCAGATATTCAACCAGAACCTGTTCAAGAACCACCTGTTTCAGCAGAGATCGCTACGCAGGTTTCCCAACTAAGCGAAAGGCTTGAAGAAGTTATCCCTCAACTTGATTGTTTGTCTCCTGAAGCTAGAGAGGCTTTACAAGCTGAACTTCAAGAGATTTCACCGGGGCTTCCTGAAGACTTAACCGTGGCAAGCCAATCAGGCAATGAAAGAGCTCTGGCGATAGTTGGTCAACGCCTTTTTCGCTTAGGGCAGCTTGCGCAATTAGTAGCAAATATTGAGAATCTCCAGGAGCAATCAAGCTCTCTGCCACCCCCAGAGCGCGAATTAGTCCAGAGTAACATACAGTTAATTACTCAACTTTATCAAAGAGGTTTATCACAGCTGGCGCAAGATAATTTACCAGCCTTTGAAGAGACAATGGGAGAAATTGAACTGGTTAGCGCTTCTCTCAGGTCGTATGTAACGCTTCGAGATGACGCAGAGGCAACTGCACTGCGTGGAGAGTATGCTACAGCTTTGGCTGAGACAGTTGCAGATGCTGATGGTAATGGTTTGGCCCGGTTAACTCTCCTCAGTACCCAAGAAAGTTTCGAAGAAATGTCTCAAGCCTCGTGGATGACAGAGGAAGGGAGATCTGAATTTACTGAATTTGCGCAAGCTCAACTAGAACATTTGGCAGTTTGCTATACAGATCCAGTCACAGCCCAGCGTGTTATCGATGCAGTCTCAGATCGATATCTTGAAATGCAAAGGGAATCGCAAATTACTCAGTTCGATCGGCTAGCAACTGGATTTGATAGACTTGGAGAGATTAACCCTGATGATGAGTCTTGGCAGGCATTAGTTAGCCAGGGCTATGCCCAGCTTCAAGCAGCTCGAGGGTTTTTTGAAGGCGGGCAGATTGAGGATGGTGGAGAGCTTTTTGAACAAGCTGTTTCAATCTTTGATCAATTGCAGCAAAGGGCAAATCAGCCTGCGCAATTTGACCAACTTGAAGCAAGATTTGAAATATATAGTCGCAGTGGGCGCAGGGATGAGAGCTGGCAAACATTAATTAGACAGGGGCGCAGCCAGGTTCAGACTGCCAGAGAACTTCTTCAAAGGGGCCAGCTAGAGGAAAGCAGGCAGGCTTTTACTCAGGCTGAGTCTATTTCCCAGAGAGCACAAATTATCCGTCACAGCCGTCGGGCAGTAGGGAACTTGCGTCAATTTATAGATCAGCCAGAGCATAGCGGTTTTAATCAATTGTCCCCGACTTTTGGAGGACGCCTGAGAAGCATGATCCATAGAGCACAAAGACGTTTTGAAGGGGTAATTGAAGGGGCTTTTGAAGGGGAGACACCGGCTGCTGAATTGGGTGAGCGATTTGACCAGGCAGCAAGTATTACAAGAAGGGTTGATGTGCAGTTTGATTCTGCCCAGACTGAAAGGACCAGGGCTCGATGCAGACAGTTTCTTTTGCAGATCCAAGGAAACGAACAAACAAGAACGCAAGTAACAAGCCATCACAGTGAGAATTTGGCAGTTCTTCAAAGATTTATTGATCGTGATGAGTCTGCAACACTTACAGAGGCAAAGCAAGCTTATCAAAGCATTGAGTCCCATCTTCAGAGATGGCAGGTTTTAGCACGGATTACCGATGTCAGGGCAGTCCTGCAACAAATCCAAGGTGAAAGAACAAGTATTGTTCCAGCACTTGGCAGAGCAGCTGTACGAACGGTTGCACTACCGGTGACTGGTGCTGTTGGTCGTTCCCCAACATTAACTAATCTTCGTGAAGTGGCTGGTGGCGGTAATCCTCAAGAAGCACCCAGTGCTGCTTCTGTAATTGCTAATGGGATTCTTGGGACTTTATCTGAACCTGCTCGTGTGGCAGCAGCTGAATATTTTCAAGCACAGAGAAGAGAGGCTCAAGGAAGGACAGATGTTGCCGGAGCACGTAGTATTCCTCAATTGCTGGCGACCCTAGAGCGCATTGAACAAGGGGTTAGGGCTGGCACATATTCTAGAGCATCATATCGAGCGGATATGGCGGAGCTTGATCAGGTTATTAGCCAAAGTGGCAGGGAAGTGCATCCTGCTGTTGATCAAGCCATGAGGGAGATTGATTTCTTGCCAACTTTTGCCCGAGCTGCTGGCGAAGTTGGTTCGCAAATGGCAGCCCATCTATTTATCCCTTTTTATGAAACATATTCAGAGTATCAAAGGACTGGTTCCGTAAGATTCTCAACTGTTGCCGTCGACGCGGTTATGGCCCCTTTTCAGCTTTGCGGTATTGGAGGACTGGCCAGGATAGCAAGATTGCCAATGGTAGCTGGCCGCGCTATTAACGCCACTATGAGGGCAATGCGTTTAGCCAGGTTTAGCCAAGCCGGAGCGCTTTCCCTGGCAGGCAGAGGAGGCCGTTTCGCTTCTGGCTTATCAAGGGCAGCTGAATTTGGTCGTGGTGCCTTTGGTTTATATCAATCAGCCGCCATGTTTTTGATGCCAAGGGTTTTTGCATATCGAGCTTATGATGAGTATACGCATCAGAGAGCACAATACCAAAGTGGGGAAAGAACTACCCCACCAGAAATTCCTTACGCAACTATCGCGGCCAGTTTGATTGGTTGGGGGATTGTGTCCAGGTTCGGGGGACAGGCCCTGGTAACTGCTCGCAGTTCAATGCTTAGAATGAGATATGCCCTTGCGCCTAACAGGTCTCTGACTGTGCGAATCGGACAACTAAGAATGTCTTTAGCCAGCCGGGCTGAGCAATTGGAAGCTCGGGAAGCAGTATTTAGTACGGGTGGTCGAGGGGTTGCTGTGACCAACGATGCTGAATCAATTACTCAACTCCGGCTTTTAAGGGCTGAAGCAGAAGAACTAAGGGCTTTAATGCAAGTGGCCAGGGATAGAGGAATAGTTTCTGCTCCTACCCAAGCTGAACCAGCAGCCTCTGGTGTCTCTGGCGCTTTGCCAGAGAGCGTTGTCCGGCGCGGCGCCATAACTGAAGTAGAAGTATTATTAGAAAGGAGTTTACCTGGACAAGAAGAGGTGCTCCTGTTCTTGCGGCGTCGAGGAGTAACTGAGGAAAATATGGCTAAGAGCTTACTAGATCTTGGCGGGGAACTCCGCATGACTTTCCCCCAACATAGCAATGAGTTTGCCTCTCGGCTGGTTGAGCTTCGAGTAAATTACCAGGTCCGCTTAGCAAGACCAGCAGCAGAAGTTAGGGTCGCTACTCAAGCAGCTTCTCAGCAATGGGGGGTAATCAGAAACATACCTGTTAATGGCGGCGGTAGATATGAGGTACTCTTTAATGGCAGGGATAGAATAGCAATCAATAGAGCTGGCAGGCTTGATGGAGAAGCTGTCACGTTTCATGTTAGAGATGTTCGCCAGATACCAGCTGAAGGAGAATTTATTACCGTAAGATTACCAGGGGAACGATTCTTTCTTGAAATTAGGATGCAAAACGGTGGGTTATCAGTTACCCCAATGGGAGAGAATCCCTTGATAGCCTCACCCCGCCCAAGGTCAAGATTCGATACAAATTGGCACTTTGATCCTTCACTTGAAGGTAGAATTTTACCAGCCAGAGATTTGCAAGGTATTCATGCCCCTGCAGCGCCTCAAGTTGAACCAGTACCTGGTCGCAGAGGTTTTACCTTTGAAGTAGTAACTCCACCTCAACCAATCCCACAAGCACAACCTGCTGCTCAAAGAGTGGTCGCCCTAGAACCTGGTTCTGGCGGAACCGCTGCCATCAGAGCGCCAAGGCCACAAGTTCAGCCTGCACCAGCACGTGTGGTTAGAGAATATCCCCAAGAACTTGGGGATTATAATATAGAAATTGGAACAAGCGGTCGCAGAGGAGTGCCAGTTGCAGAGGAAGCGTTGGAATCAACAAGGGCAACCAGAGCGGCGCGACCGCCTAGAGCTGTTTCGGAGTAATCTTAAGCCAGCGCCTTAAAAAGGTTATTCCCCTATTTCTCCTATCAACCACCGAAATGCGGCCTTTTAATACAGAAACAGAAAAACCGACTTCTTCCGTGCCTAATAGTAACCTTCCTACAGCACTGCCAACACTAGCTAATTCGTTATTGTTAAGTGCCCTTACTCCTTGAGCTTCGATTCCTTTCATCGTAAAAGCCATTTCTGCAGAAAGGCCATTCGCAGAAATGGCATCTTTTGCGGAAAACAATGCACTTTCTTCTCCATCGAGACAAATAGCCATATACTGATCCCTTTCAAATCTCATAAACTTAAAAACCTTACCAGAACTGGTTGGGGCAACCTTAATCGCTTTAAAGTCAATTTTCCCTGTCTCTCTTAAATGTATGTTTAGCTTCTCAAGTAATAATGGATTCTTGTTTAATTCTTCTATCGCAGCCTCAGTCGCCGCAAAAATGCGTTGCCGTAATTTTGGATAATTATGTATGCCACTAAGGCCACGGGGCTTAATGTCTGGGTTTGTCAACACATAACACAAGGCATTCTTTTGTCCTAACCTAAAAATTGTTCCACTCATTACACATACTTATCCCCACAAAAAACAAAAAATTTCAAGCTACTTTATCAATCCCCCCTCACACCCCATCCCTTCATCCCCCACACCTCATACCTCAAAAGCAATGCACACGTTCTTTTGCAAGCAAGGACAAAACATGGTATAATTAAGAATAATGTGGACCAAAGAAAGTCTCAAAGAGCTGATAGAAGACAAGTTAAAAGGCTACCTCTTTGTTGTTGCTTCTAACCGCGAACCATATATCCATAAATTTAGCCGCGACAAAATAGTTCATTTTAAACCTGCTTCTGGCGTGGTTACAGCCCTTGACCCAGTTTTGCAAACTTGCAACGGCATTTGGATAGCACACGGCAGCGGTGATGCCGACAAAAAAGTTGTCGATAGTAAAAATAGGGTCCAAGTCCCCCCAGATGACCCAAAATACACCTTAAAGCGGGTCTGGATGAGCAAAGAGGAAGAAATTGGTTACTATTATGGAGTAGCTAACGAAGCCCTCTGGCCGCTCTGCCACATTGTTTACTCAAAACCAAAATTCAGTAAAGAAGCCTGGAATT
>JBDRMQ010000039.1:0-20123 GCA_043811955.1 bacterium
GGCTCTGGCATTGGCGGACTTGATATGCTTGAACAACAATGCAGAAACCTTTACGAAAAAGGGCCAACCAAACTTAGCCCCTTCACAGTACCATATATGATCCCAGACATGGCAACAGGTTACACCTCAATTAATTTAGGGGCTAAAGGGCCAAACTCTTGTACTGTCACGGCCTGCGCCTCTGGCACAAACTCAATCGGAGATGCTTGTGAAATTATTAAGCGGGGAGCGGCCAAAGTTATGGTTGCCGGCGGAACTGAAGCTTGCATTACCCCGCTTGGCGTAGCCAGCTTTTGCGCGGCCAGGGCCTTATCTGAGCGCAACAATGACCCCAAACACGCCAGCCGTCCATTTGACAAAGACCGCGACGGCTTTGTCATGGGCGAAGGGGCAGGAATCGTTGTTTTAGAGGACTATGAATTTGCTAAAGCCCGAGGCGCAAACATTTTAGCTGAAGTTATTGGTTACGGCATGAGCGGCGACGCTAATCATATTACCGCCCCTGCCCCAGGCGGCGAAGGAGCAGTGAGGGCAATTAGGGCAGCCCTGGCTGACGCGAACTTAAAGCCTGAAAATATCGACTACATCAACGCGCACGGGACCTCAACCTCCTTGAATGATAAATTTGAGACCATGGCCCTAAAAACTGTTTTTGGCGAGCAGGCAAAACAAATCCCGATCAGCTCAAACAAATCCATGATCGGCCACTTGCTCGGGGCAACCGGAGCAGTTGAGCTTATTGCCACTGTCTTAACAATGAAACATGGCTTAATCCCGCCAACTATAAACTATGAAACCCCGGACCCTGAGTGTGATCTTGATTATGTGCCCAACAAAGCCAGACAAAAAGAGGTTAAGATCGCCTTGTCTGAGTCGTTTGGTTTTGGCGGACATAATGCTGTATTAATTGTTAAAAAAGTGTAAAATAAAGCTTAATGAAATTCAGCGCAAAAATTAGCAAGCTATTTTTACTGCTTACTGTTTATTCTTTACTGTTTACTTTCTCCTCCTTTGCCCAAGAGGGAACTTATCCGCAACTTGATATCTCAGGTTATAAAAAGTGGGAATACAAAAAAGAAGAGGTTACCCCAAAGAAAAATTATTTCTCCGGCTTAACCCAGCTTGGCGGCTTTTACCCTAACGCGACCGGCGGTCCCTGGCAAGAAAGGCTCCAGCTTAGGATCCTTGGACAACTTTCTAAAGATCTTTCCGTTACATATGATTTAGAACAACAACCAGAAACACCTGATCGTTTTGATATCAAAGTCAAATACAGCGACACAGAAATAACTTTTGGCGATTTCACGGCAAACTTTACTGGGAACGAATTTGCCTCAACCTCAAAATTCCTCAATGGCGTCATGGTTACCTCAAAAGATAGCTGGTATGACGTTATCGTTATCCCCTCAGCCAAGCTAAAAAGCCAAACCCAAAGCTTAACCTCGCAAAAAGGGACAAATTCAAAAGGCCCTTACAACCTAGGGCACGGCTCGATTGTTGAAGGCTCAGAAAAAATCGAGCTCAATGGCATAACATTAGTGAGAAATATTGACTACACCATTGATTATTTTGAAGGAAAAATTACTTTTAATACTATTTTAACTTCTCTTGATGAATTTAAATATGCCTATGAATACACCAATGTCCTTGACTTGTTTTTCCCTTCGCTCTCAAAAAGGGACTTTATTGGTTTTCAATCAAGGCTAATAATTGACCCAGACAAGTTTGGCCAAGCTAAACAAGAGGATGAATTATTGGTCGCCGCGGCCAGAGAGGTCTTTCCCGCTGAGGAAGAACTCGACCCCGACATCGCGGAGAAACAGTCCCTGGGCACCTTTACGCTACAGCATGCCCCTGCTGTAAAATTTAGTGAGACAGTAACTTTTAGGGGGACCCGGCTAAGAAAAGATGAAGAATATATTTTTAATTATGACCTGGGAGAGGTTAAGCTTGTAACCAGATTTATCCCCTCCCTCGAAGATCCGCTGATCATTGAATATCGCTATTACACAACCTCAGCCGAGAGTGAAACCTTGCCTGGCGTTGGCAGTCGCGGGCCCTATCAATTGGCGCACGAAAATATTATTAGTGAAAGCGAAAGAATTGAGGTCGATGGCAAACTAAAAATTCGCCAGCTTGATTACACGATCAATTACAACACAGGCACAATCATTTTTGGTGTAATCCTGGGGCCGACCTCTCAAATTAAGACAGAGTATAAATACAATGTCATGGCACCCCAAACCATTTCAACCTCAAAGTTTCCTAAAGAGCTCAAAATCGGGACTACTTACTTAAAGGAATCAGCCAAACAAAGCACGGGGGCAGCCAGCACAACTTATATTGAAAGCATTACTGGGCAAACGATCATTGATAACAACTACACCATCTATTTGCAAAATCGTCCCGTTGTCCCAACCACAGAAGCAGGGACATCTTTCATTGTTAAACTTGATAACAACGAACTAACCAGTGAGGTTGATTACATCATCCCGCAAACTTCAATTGACCCGGGCACAGGCAATGTCATTGTCACGCCAGAAACAACCCTGGCATATATTAATGACCGAACAGATCCCAGCAACGGCTATAACACTGGAACAATAAAAATTATTAGCCCCGGCAAAATAACACCTGACAGTAAAGTTACGGTTACTTATTCGTATTACAAGAGCATTCTTGGTAAATACTCTGGGGTGGGCGAAAATAACAGTGGGCCTTATTCTTTGAGGAATGTCAGAAATATTGTCCCGGGTTCTGAAATTGTCCAAGTTTGGGATCAAGGATCTTCCGTCACTACAACTTACACGCGCAATTCAAGCTTTGAGGCTGACGCAGGAGACAATGGGTATTTCATTAATTATGATGCGGATAACCCAACAATAACTTTTAATAATATCCTTAGCGAGACAAAGAACTTCCAGATCATTTATCAGTACAAGCCGCCCGAGGCTTTGATCGGGGACGACCTGTCCCAATCTATTTATGGTTTTGACGGCAGCTTTAGTATCGGTGAGATATTTGAGATTGAAACAGCTTATGCCAAAAGTGAGACCGACCAGGTTTTCGTCGCGGAAAGCACAACAGAAAGCATTGACGCCGATGGCAGAAAGACTTATCCACTTCAGTCAACCAAAAACATTATTGAAGGGAGCGAGAAAGTTTACGTCAATAACAATTTATTAAACAAAGATATTGATTATTATTTTAACTATACAGCCCCTGGACAAATCACCTTTTATTACATTACCCCAACCACGCAAGACGCGGTTGCCGTTGATTATCAATTTCAATCCCTCTCTGGTTTGGTTGTCGGCCAAGAGAAAAAAACCGACTCGGCTTATAGCGTCAGCGGCAAAACAAAACTATTTGAAGAAGCACTGACAATTGGCGGCAGCACAAAAAAAGTTGGGTTTGATTTTACCCCCATGGGGACCACCGCAATTGGCCTTGGCGTCCATCAAAAAGAATACTGCGTTAATTTAAAGCCCGATTGGCACGATTTATCATCTAGTTTTACTTATCGTGAAAACAACAGCCCGGCGGGAGTTGAGCGCGACCGCTTTATAAAAAGCTACGACAACAATTTCACCTTGGGAATAAACCCAAGAAACATTTCAAAAATAAACATCAATTATAGGAACTACCAAACACTTGACGATAAATCCACAACTGCCACTGCTCACAACCATGACACCCGGCAAGAATCCCTCTCTCTTGGCCTGGTCCCAAACACTATCTCTAAAGGTCTGGTAAGTTTAACCCAAAAATATGACCTCAAGAAAACCATCTCCCAAAATGACAACAAAAGAGATAGCGGCACTTTTTCAGATACGGTTATTGAATACCAACACCTTAACGCTGGCCTTAATATCACCAAGAACGCCGCCATGAGCTTTGACTACCAAAAGAGCGAACCTAAAACCATCTCCCAAAAAAGCACAACAGATGAGACAGAAGCCCTCTCTTCACATAGCCGCTCAACAGATACCTCATACAATCTGAATTTAGATCTAACAGATTTAACCAAGGGACGTTTTGAAAAGTGGTTAACTCGCGTCAGCCTTCTTAATCATTATGGGGAAACATTGACCAGAAACTTTTCTTCAACCAATGAAGCCCAAACAACCAAGAACGAAACCTATCATATGGATTTGATCCCTTTTCAAGTGCTAACAACGGCTTTTGATCATAACCGCCAAGAACGTTCCTCTTTTGTTGCCGGCGGGAGCAATCCCAAAAGCGAGCGAACAACTTCAAACATCAGGTATACTCCCACTGCCTGGTTCTCATCCGGCTGGAAATGGGCGCAAAGTGAAAGCATCCCCGAGACCGGGTGGACAAAAAGAACAACCGGTATTTCAAATTCATATGACACCTCATGGTCACCTATTTCACGCAACCGCTTTAAGCTCACCTCAAAATTTATCCTAACTGACAATACGCAAACCGCCCCCTCAGGCACAATTGAAGGGATTGAAACAAAAACAAATACTTTCGCCCACAGCTACAACGCCACCATCACCCTTCACCCTAGCGCCCCTGTCAATCTGGGCCTAGCCTTTGAAAGCTATAAAAACATAAACAACCACACCATCCCTGACAATCAAATTGACACTGAAACCGCCAATAAAACTATCACGGCCGGCATCGCGCTTACCCCTACCCCTCCGATAAATATTACTTCTGACTACAGCATAAAAACAACAGATGTAATAAAAGATAAAGTCCCTGCTATTCAGGGTAAAAGCCTTACTAAAAGTATCTGGGACAACAAAATTCTTGTCCAAGTCTTTTCTTGGGGAAACTTTGCCGTTAACCAACAAAATGAAAATAATAAAGGTGAGGTCCAAGGCGGCACCGTCGCCAGTCTTGATATTGAGAAGATGTCTAGGACCTATAGCGTAAACATTAATTTCCCAATTGATAACCCTGTGCTTTCCAGCTTTATTTTGACCGCTTCGCTAAAATCTGTTGACTATAAAAACAACAATAACCATAATGATGACTTTGTTGCCTCTCTCTTATCGCTGGAAGGAAGCATGAATTTTTAGTTGAGGATCAGCACTTTGCTGCGGGCAATGACTTTGCCGTCTGCCACGACCTGATAAAGATAAACCCCTCTCTTAACTGTTGCCCCGGTGAGATCTTTTGCATTCCAAACAGGGGTGTTAGCCCCGGCCTTGCCGCCATTTTCGCCAGAGGGATAGCTGGCTTGCCAAACAAGTTTTCCAGAAAGTTCAAAAAGATAGATCTTGGTATCAAAATTGCCCAGCAAAGTATAATTTAGCGTGCATTCACTAGTTACGGACAGGCTAAATGGGTTGGGATAAGAATAAGTAACCGGCAAACCTGCCGCGGCCACTGCCTCTTTTGTCGGAGGGAGGGCCTCATTGGCCAAAGTTACCAGAACT
This sequence comes from bacterium, assembly GCA_043811955.1. Classification (GTDB taxonomy): domain Bacteria; phylum Margulisbacteria; class WOR-1; order O2-12-FULL-45-9; family O2-12-FULL-45-9; genus JBDRMQ01. The sequence continues at coordinate 5,415 of JBDRMQ010000039.1, forward strand.
GTATCAGAAAGAGTTGCGCCTGCTTTATCAGAGGCAGAAAGTCTAATGGTATATAAACCAGACAAGCCGTTTGTCACCCAGCTGCCAAGCACCCCGGCACTCACTGAAACATAAGCCTGACTTATTGGCAAAAACTCTGTTGGCGCGGCCCCTGTGCCATATTCTAATTGATAGCAGTAAAGATTTTGGTCTGAGGCCGTACCTACTAAGGCAACAGTTCCAGAGACTGTCCCCCCGCTAGCTGGCGCAGTAAGGCTCGCCTCTGGCGTTACATTATCTACCACCACACTTACACTTGCCTCTTCTGTCAAACCAGTTGCATAAGATGAGAGCTTGAGGGTATATTCACCATTTAACAAACTAGTGTCCCAGGTAGCCAAAACCGCGTTATCAACACTTGTCGCGCTAGCCCCAATCGTAGACACAAAAGTGCTCCCTTGGAAAGCTTCAACTTTATAGTTAGAAAAAGTCCAGCCAGAAGCAGTCCCAATAATAGGGACAATCCCCCTAATGTAAGCATTGGTCTCAGGAGAGGTAATTCTAGCCAAAAGGCTGGAAAGGGCCAAATAAACATTAATCCGTTTCCCTAGTTGCCCTTCAAAGCCTGGGTTTAAGGCATCAATATCATCAGCCTCAGAAGTGATCCGATCTTTAATTTGCTGAACAGTCAAGGTCGGTCCCGTACTCCTAATTAAACTGGCTAACCCTGCCACAAAAGGAGAAGATAAAGAGGTCCCGCTGGTGTCCACATAATCATTGCCTGAAAAAGTCGTGGCAATCAGATTGCCAGGGGCAGCCACATCAACCCAAGTCCCGTAATTTGAAGCCTGTCTTCTCCCTGTGTATGGATCAATCGCTGTCCAAACCGCCCGCTGATCATTGCGATCAACAGCTGAAACAGCTATCACCGTGTCATACCAGGCAGGATAAGTTGGCCAATTAACCCCGCCATTGCCTGCTGCCGCTACCAGCACAATCCCGGCATCATAAGCATTTTGGCAGCGAGCTTGCAGATTAACATCATGGACATATTGGCCAAAGCTCATGTTAATAACATCCGCCCCTTTAGCTTGAGCCCAAGCAATCCCCTCTAAAATATCAGACATATCACCTGAACCAGCATTATTAAGAACCTTGACCGGCAAAATCTTGCCATTCCAGTTCATCCCAGCTACCCCGATTGAATTGTTGGTCGCGGCCGCAATCACCCCGGCGACAGTTGTCCCGTGAGCATTAACGTAATCATCCCAAGGATCGCTGTCATTATTAACAAAATCCCAAGCATCAGCCAAATTTATTTTCCCTTGAAGATCAACATGGTTATAATTGATCCCTGTATCCAGAACAGCGATCAAATCATTGCTTGAACCAGTTGTCCTGTCCCAACCCCTGGTTGCCTCGATATTGACTAACCCATATTGGGCACCCGAAGAAAAATAAGGATCATTAGGAACAGCGGCAAAAGCCTGGACCCTAGTCACAACCGAAGCCTCACTAATGTTAGGGTCAGCTCGATAATGGGCAGCTATCTCTTGGGCATCCTCTCCCTCGGGAAACTCAAGAACATATTGCCCTTCAAGGTGGGTCCAATCCGGCCTGATCTCCAGGACTTTTTCATAGAGTTTACGGATTTTATAAACCTTGTTTTTTTCGTGAAGCGCTTGCACAGAAGAAGCAAAAACCTTGCCTGGCTTAAACTTAACCATAACCTTGCCAGGGGCAAAATTCGCTTTGGCTAAGACCGTACCGCTCAAAAAAAAGCTCAGTAGTAAAAAAACCGAGAAGATCTGTCGTCTCATTAAGTTGCAGTATAACACGAAAAAGAGTTATAATAAATTAAATACTATGGGCAACATGAAAAAACGAGGAGAAAAAGTTTTATCACCGGTTTTAGGCCGGTATTTTTCTGATTTTGAACTAGCGAAAGCTAAAGGCTGCTACTTGTTTGACACAAAAGGGGAAAAATACCTTGATTTTTCAAGCGGCATCGCGGTTTGCGGCACTGGCCATTGCCACCCCAAGGTTGTAGCTGCCGCGCAAAAGCAGCTTAAAAATTTAATCCATATTTGCGTCGGCATTGCCAACTATGATTCATACATTACTTTAGCGGAAAAGCTAAGCAAAATTGTCCCGATAAATAATGCCCAAATTTTCCTCTGTCAAAGCGGCTCAGAAGCTGTGGAGGCTGCCATTAAACTAGCAAAATACTCTACTAAAAAGCCAGGGATCATTGCTCTAAAAGGTGACTTTCACGGCCGCACTCTAGGCGCACTCTCTTTGACTACTTCAAAAATGAAATATCGGGATGGTTACGAGCCATTGGTGCCAGAGGTTTATATTGCAAAGCACTCCTTATCAGCAATTGAAGAGCTAATGAAAAATAACAAGATCGCGGGGTTAATTTTTGAACCGATCCTAGGTGAGGGCGGTTATGTCCCTTTACCAAAAGAATTAATTCAAGGGATCCGTAATTTGTGCAGCAAATATCATGTCTTAATGATTGCAGATGAGATTCAAAGCGGCTTTGGCAGGACAGGCAAGTGGTTTGCGATTGACCATTCCAAGGTCAAGCCGGACATTATCTGTATGGCCAAGGGTATTGCTTCAGGTTTTCCTCTCGGCGCGATTGCCGCGCCAGCTGAAATTATGGCCAAGTGGTCGCCCGGCTCCCACGGCGGAACCTACGGCGGCAATCCTGTTTGCTGCGTCGCAGCCATCGCCACAATTGATGTAATTAAACAAGAGAAACTGCTGCAAAACGCTAAAACGCTTGGTAATTATTTGATCGGTAAACTAAAACAGTTGGCCAAAAAATATCCAGCGATCAAAGCGGTGCGCGGGCCAGGCCTGATGATCGGCGTTGATTTTGGCGATAGTACAGTTGTGCGAAAGATAATAGATAATTGTTTAAAAAACGGGCTGGTTATTATTCCTACTGGCGCGGACGGCACAGTTATCAGGGTCATCCCGCCGCTCACGATTTCTAAGCCGCAGATCGATCAGGGCTTAAAGATTTTCGCCCAAGCGCTAAAAAATGCCAGAGTATAAAAGTCTCAACGACCTGCTGGAAATAGCCAAGGCAAAAAAACAAGCCCCTTTTATTCTAGTTCTCGACGGCATTGAAGACCCCCACAACTTTGGGGCAATCTTGCGCTCGGCTGAAGCAGCCGACGTACACGGCGTTGTCATCCGAAAAAACCGCCAAGTCCAGCTCAACGAAACTGTGATACGCGTTTCAACAGGGGCGGCCAAGCTTGTCCCCATTGCTCGAGTAGCTAATATTGCGGAATCAATAGCGAGGCTAAAAGAGGCTGGTCTCGTCGCGATTGGCCTTGAAATTTCTGGCACGAAGTTATATAATCAACTAGACGCTGAAAATCCCGTAGCACTTGTGATTGGGAGCGAAGGGGCTGGTTTGTCGAGGCTAGTAAAAGAGCGCTGCGATGAGATTGTCAGCATCCCGATGAAAGGCAAAATTAATTCCTTGAATGCTTCGGTCGCGGCCGGGATCATCCTATTTGAGGTCATACGACAAAGGGGGTGAAATTAAAATGGCAGAAAAAGTTTTAAAGTGCGGGATTAAGAAAGAGAAAGGTTACCTTTATTTCATCGATAAGAAAGGCGACATTTCCAGAGCAGCTATGGCTCGCGGACGCAAAAAGACATCTAAGAAGAAAAAACGATAAGCCTTAATCAACTAGCGGCTTATGATTTCAACATTAATTTGTTGTAAGTTGTAAGTCGTTAGTTGTTAGTTAACCCGGAGGGGTAGCAAAGTGGTCAAATGCTCCTGACTGTAAATCAGGCGACTTCGGTCTTCGGAGGTTCAAATCCTCCCCCCTCCAGTTTAACTTTCCCTCGAACTGTTTCCTTGGTTGGGCGGCTTGGAGGCGCCGATAGGTGCCGACAAGCCGCCTCATCTTTTATGGGGGAGGAAAGCTGAGGTTCCGCCGCAGGGTCGCGCAGCGGGCCGGAGGCGGCAGCGACGCTATCTGAATACAATATTTTGACTTCTATTGTCTCTTTCGAATAAATGACCTTTTCGATGTGCCTCTTCATAACCAACCGTTTCTCAGTTTTACCCTTCAATTTTAAAGCATCAACTATTGTTTTAAGGATTTCCTGCACTCTTTCAGCCCTCATCGGACCTTGGGGTAGCCCTGGTTCAAATCCACTCCCCCTACCCTGGCTGTTGTGATTGAGCATGTAAAGCAAACTATCAAGGTATTGCTTATTCTGCCTAATCTTGTTCAAATTATCAATAATAAACTTATCTAATCGGCTGGCGCTAGCTTGTCTAATACTGCAAAATGAGCGGTCGCGCTTATCAATAATCGAACATTGATAGTAGAAATAGCGAGTTCTCTTGTCACCTTTCAGCTTATTAGTAAAAGTAGAGCACATAACTGAGCCACACTCGCTGCATTGGACTATGCCAGGGAATAAGGAATTATTATAAGATTGTATTTTCTTTGGCCTTGAGCGATCTTCCCGCAGTCTTAAAATCTCTTCAAACATCTCTTTTGAGATTAGCGGCTCATGAATCCCCTTAAAGGTCTTGTTCTTGTGTTTGACCCGGCCAATATAGATAACATTGTCTAAAATTCCACTGATTGCAGTCTTGGCCATAGGCAAACCAGCTCGGTTGAATAGTCTTTCTTCTTTTAGCTGTTTGTAAATTGCATTAAGCGATTGGGTTGAGACATAGCCTTCAAAGATTTTTCTAATAATCTCTACTTCATGAGGTACTACGACCAGTTTTTTATCCTCCTTCTTGTAGCCAAACGGCGGATGGCCGCCATTCCAAAAGCCTTTCTTTGACCGCTCAAACATCTTGTCACGAATCCTTTCACTGATAAGCTCCCTCTCAAATTGGGCAAAGGTCAACATAATATTGCGAAGAAGACGACCTGAGGGCGTTGAAGTATCAAATCTCTCTGTAGTTGATAGAAAACTGACATTGTGCTTTTCAAAGATCTCAATAAGCTGGTAGAAATCTTTAGGTGACCTGGTCAACCTGTCTATTTTATAAACAATAACTAAAAAGGGCAGGTAGTTATTTTTTCTTAACAAACAAATCTTTTTCTCTTTCAAGAATCTTGTCGTTTTTTCGTTTGATGGCCGCCCTGCAGCACAAACAAAAAACACTTCCCTCAACAACTGCCCCGCCGCAATCACATTTTGGCCGCTTTAAACTCTTTAATTTGCTCATAATTTTCTCCTATCTTAAGTATACCACCTTATTTGACGAAAACCCGCAAATACCTGCATTTTTACCAAGCAATATTTAGAATTTTATGCTATTATCTGTCTTTCAATAAAAGGGGTGATCACATGGCTAACAAAGAACAAGGTAGTAACAGAAACACAAAAAAGGTGGCTAAATTATCACTTAAAGAAAAGCGCGCCTTAAAAAAAGAGAAACGCGCTAATAAGGGCTAAGCCAATAATCTATCGCGTTCCTTTCCTTTACATGCTATACTGACTATATGACACAACAAAAAGAGCATAATAACGCCAGTTTTTACGGCCTTGGCATCGCACCAAAGATTTTAGAGTTAGTGGAGAAGATGGGTTTTAAAACCCCTACCCCTATTCAATACAAGGCCATTCCTATTGGCATTGAAGGCCAAGACATTATCGGCATTGCCCAGACCGGCACAGGCAAAACAATTGCCTTTGGCATCCCCATGGTGCAACGTTTGGCTCAAGGGACAAAGCTAGGGTTAGTGCTGGTCCCCACGCGTGAGCTCGCGCTCCAGGCTGATGAAACAATTCGCAAATTGGGCGGGCCGCTTGGCCTAAAGACCGCTGTCTTAATCGGCGGGGCCTCTATGCACAACCAAATTAAAGCCATCCGCGAACGCCCGCGAATAGTCATCGCCACCCCTGGCAGATTGATCGACCATTTAGAACGAAGGACTATCAGGTTAAACCATGTGGGAATTTTAGTTTTAGACGAAGCAGACCGGATGCTCGACATGGGCTTTGCTCCGCAGATCAACAAGATTATGCAGCAAATCCCAACCGAGCGGCAGACCATGCTTTTTTCCGCAACTATCCCAGACAAGATTATGCAGATCGCCACTCATCAGATGAAACTCCCGGTAAGCGTTGAAATTGCCAAGTCAGGGACCGCGGCTAAGAATGTTACCCAGGAACTTTTTATCGTTAAGAAAGAAGAAAAAATCCAATTGCTGATAAAACTGCTCAATGAATATCGCGGTACAGTACTGCTCTTTTGCCGCACCAAACGCGGGGCAAGCCGCATCACCCGCGATTTGAAAAAAATTAATTTTAACGCGGCTGAGATCCATTCCGACCGCTCGCTGAGCCAGCGGCGCGAAGCCCTGGATGGTTTTAAAAGGGGTAAGTACCGCATTTTGGTTGCGACTGATATCGCGGCCAGGGGCATTGACGTTAAAGAGATCGAGCTGGTCATAAATTTTGATCTGCCTGATGACGCTGAAAACTATGTCCATCGCATTGGCCGAACCGGTCGCGCCAACCACGAAGGTCGGGCCATCTCACTAGCCACACCTGACCAGCGCGGCAGTGTCAGGGATATTGAAAAGATTATGCAAAAAGCCCTCCCTATTGCCCAGCATCCAGAATTTCCAGGGGCTAGTTTTTACAAACCATCAGTTAGGTCATTCAAGCCGCGCGGAAGATTTGGCGGGAGCAGGTCAAGGGGGTTCTCAAGCCGAGGTAAGCGCTAAATTGCTTGAAATATCTGCTTGTAAGCATCTCTCTTTTTTATTCGCTTAATCCGCCCATTCTCATCAACTAAAACCCGGTCAGGCCTTGGGAACGAATTGCTGTTAGCCGCGAAAAGGCTGGAAGAATAAGCCCCTGTATCATGAATTAAGCAATCATAGTGTTAATGATTTCACAGAAAAGGTGGTGAAGGCTCATACAAAGCTCTTTGATGGCATCTTCTCTTAACTAGATTTCAGGGACATTCTTGTATTGGAAAATACTGTAGGGGCTCAAGCTTCAAACGTTAAAGCGGACCTGGATCAAATCCCCATCCTGCACCAAAGAACTCTTCCCCTCGGTCCGCAACACCCCTAACTCACGCGCTTTAGAGTAAGAACCAGCCTGAATCAAAGCCTCTGCCCCAATAACCTCAGCTGCAATAAAGCCTTTTTCCATATCAGAGTGAATTTTTCCCGCAGCAGCAGGAATTTTAACCCCCTTACTCGTTGTCCAAGCTCGTGCCTCTTTATTGTTAGCGGTAAAAAAGGTGATTAAATCAAGCAATTTATAGCCTGCCTGGATCAAAACATCAAGCCCGGTTGACTTATAACCTAGTTCTTTTGCTTCTTCAACTGACAAATCAGCAATTTCTGATTCAAGCTGAGCACAGATTGGGACCACAGCCTGGCCAGCCTTCTCTCGGATCAGCTCAACTTGCTCCTTATTCCCTGATTCATCAACATTCGCTACATATAATATAGGCTTGGCGGTCAAAAGAGGGAGCTCGCACCCAACAGCTGGTTTTCCCTCAGCTAGTTGATTTTTTAAAGCCTCTAATTCCTCAACTTGGGCCAAAAGCTTCTTGTCGCCAGATTTTGCCTTAACTTTTGTCTCCCCAAGCCGTTTTTCAACTACGGCTAAATCAGCTAGAATCAACTCTGCTTCAATAATTCCAATATCAGCGAGTGGATCAACCTGGCCAGAAACGTGAGCTATATCTTGTTTGCTAAAACAGCGGACCACATGCGCAATTGCGTCAACTTCGCGGATATGGGAAAGGAATTGATTGCCCAACCCCTCCCCTTTATGCGCACCTTTGACCAAACCAGCTATATCATAAAACTCTATTGTAGTTGGCACAGCCTTCGCAGAACCCATAATTTTCTGGATTTGATAAAGCCGCTTATCAGGGACCTCAACCACACCAACATTTGGCTTGATCGTGCAAAATGGGTAATTAGAAACTTCTGCCTTGGCCCGTGACAAAGCATTGAAAAGCGTTGATTTACCTACGTTTGGCAGGCCAATGATCCCTAATGTAAAACCCATACAAACGATTATAGCATGTGGTGAAATTTTTGGAAAAAGTAACAGATAAAAATACATGAGAGCTTCGAAAAAGTCGATTTTGGAACCTGAGAATGAAATTCCCTGTCTTGCCGCCTGCCTGCCGGCAGGCAGGTCGGTTCCAAAATACAAATTGCTCTCGACGAGAAAAGGAACCGAGGCTTTTAGCCTCAGGTTCCGAACCCTTAGTTTTTCGGAGCTTTCTACATGAACATCAAGCCTCCGACCGTTAAAGGTAAGCTGTCAATTAACCCATGCTTTGAGCAAAGTAGGCCTGTCTACAGGGGTAGCCGCTTTGGGGCTGCTGGCTTAATTTTGGCTGCGTTTACTCTTGTCTGGGTACTTTTTCATAGCAACTGCAATTACCTTGTAAATTTTAACGAAAACTCAATTGTCGAGACAGATGGAAAAGGGAAAAGAAGATAATTACTTCATAAACTCCAAATCATTAAGTGAGATTGCTTCAAACCCATCATCACGGTCTTTGACTTTCACTTCATGATAATCACTCAGGTTAATTTCATCCTCCGACTCGTCCTCCGAAGCTTTAGCGGAGGAGGATTCCTCAATCTCCCACTTATCAAAAAGAAAAGCAGGGACGTCTTCCAAATAACGTGATTTTTTGAGCAAGACCTGGCCATCGTAGCCTGAATAAATTAAGGGGTAGCTAAGATAAAGCTCATCTTTCGCTCGAGTAACAGCGACATAAAAAAGCCGCAGCTCCTCTTCCATCTCCTCATCCTTGCCAAAGCTTAAATAAGAAGGGAAGCGGCCATCAGCCAGCCAAACCACAAAAACAACCTTCCACTCTAGCCCTTTAGCCTGATGAATAGTCGATAAAACACAAGCATCTTTATCAACCACTTCCCCTTCAACAATGGTCTCTGATTCCATCCCAGAAACCAGGGCCAGGGAACTCAAAAGTTCTTCTAAATCCTTATACTGAACCGAATAGCCGCCAAGCTGTTCAAGGTCTTCCAAGCGATCCCGATAATTAGGATATTTAGTTTGCAAATATTCTGAGTAACTTGATTCAGAAACAATTTTAATCATCTCAGCTGGATTATCGGCATGATCGCGTAGCTGGCAAATTAAAGCCTGAAAGCCAGCAAAGCCGCGCTCTGCCCCCCGTGGAATAAAACCTTTAACCCGCTCAGAAATAATTTCTTCAATCGGCTTAGGAACTTTCACAATATGCTGAAAAATTTTCTCAGCTGTTCTTGCCCCAACCTTATCAAGCAATTTTAAAACTCTGCTCCAAGAAATTTCGTCGCGTGGGTTATGGAATATTTTTAAATGGGCTAAAACATCTTTAATATGCGCTTCTTCAAAAAAGCGAATCCCAGATCTAACCTCAAAAGGAATCCCGCGTTTAGTCAGCTCCATTTGAACTTCCATGGACTGGTAATGTGAGCGATAAAGGACCGCCATCTCGTCGAGGGGAATCCCTTCTTCGCGCAGCTCCAGCATCCGCTGGGCAATAAAGCTGGCTTGCTCATAAACCGTGTTAGTTGGGATAACAACCGGCTTTTGCCCCTCAGGACGATTAGCTCGCAAAGTTTTTTCATAGCGCTCGGTCGCATTAGCAATTGATTGATTGGCTAAATCGAGGATCTCTGGGGTCGAGCGGTGGTTAATTTCTAGTTTATATATTTGGGCATTAGGATACTCTTGCGGGAATTTAATAATATTTTGAAAATGCGCCCCGCGGAAGGAGTAGATCGACTGAGAATCATCGCCAACAGCCATAATGCTTTTCGCTCTACTCGCTAAAAGTTTAATAATCCTGGCCTGGAGAAAATTGGTGTCCTGATATTCATCAACCATCACGTGCAAAAATTTGCGAGAAAACTTTTCTGCCACGTCGGGGTTGTCATTTAAAAGCTTCCAACAATAATAAAGAAGATCATCAAAGTCCATCAGATTATTTTTCTTTTTACGAGCTTGGTAAAGCCGGTGAACCCCTTCAATCTCATCGGTTAATGGCTCAAACTGCGGGTAATTATAAGCAATCACGTCGGTAATATTGCGGTTAGTATTAATTGCTAAACCATAAATTGAGAGCAGGTTATCTATTTTTGGGAAACGTTTGGCCGTGGTATCAATGTTCGCCTCCGCAACACACGCCCCGACTAACTCCTTAGAATCCGCCCTATCGATAATAGTATAGTTTGATTCAAACCCAATCAGCTTAGCGTGTCTCCGCAAAATTCGATTCCCAATGTGGTGAAAAGTCCCGCCCCAAATCCCCTTAACATCTTGTTTCAACAAAAGCTCAACCCGGCTCATCATCTCTTTGGCTGCTTTGTTAGTGAAGGTAACCAAAAGAATGCGGTCAAGAGGAACGCCAGATTCAACCAGGTAAGCAACACGGTATGTAACCGTGCGAGTCTTGCCAGAGCCTGCTCCGGCAATCACGAGCATAGGACCACCCTTGGAAGCAACAACTGGCAGCTGCTCCTCGGTCAATTCGTTTTCATAATCAATGCTAAACTTTTGGTCCGCATTAACATGGGTTTTTAAAACATACTTGTGGGGCATGAGTTGATCATTTTAGCAAAAAAAAGAGAGCCGCGCAAACAGCCAAAGCTCAAGCTAGACAAGTCACGCTCTGGCAGATTGAATATTGAATATTCAACCTGCAAACAATTGTTGACAAAACCAAAACAAGCGGACAATTTATTCTAACTGGGGCACAACAGTTTCTTTTAAACCAAAAGGTTTCCCAAAGCCTGGCCGGCCGTTCAGCACTGCTTTGCTTACTCCCCTTTTCGCTGGCAGAGCTTAACCAGAGGAACTTACAAGATTTTTGGAAAACAGGCAAGGGAACAATAATCCCCAAGCCTGCCAAGAACCTTTTTGAGACTATTTTCACTGGTTTCTACCCAAGGATCCACGATCAAAAGCTAGAACCGCAGCAATGGCACCGCAACTATTTTGAAGCCTATATCAGCAAAGACGTCAAAAACATCCTTAATATAGGAGATGTGACAACTTTTGAGAATTTCCTGCGCCTGCTGGCCGGCAGGAGTGGCCAGCTTTTAAACCTAACCTCGTTAGGTAACGATGATGGGTTTTCCCATACCACGGCCAAGCGCTGGATCTCAATCCTTGAAGCAAGCTACATCATAAAACTTCTGCGGCCTCACTTTAATAATTTTAACAAACGGGTCATCAAGTCGCCTAAAATATATTTTCTTGACTCCGGATTGCTTTGCTATCTCTTAAGGATTTCCTCGCCAGAAATATTACCAACCCATCCACAAATAGGCGGGATATTTGAAACCTTTGTAATCAGCGAAATCACAAAATGGTTTGTTCACCAGGGGCTAGAAGTCCCCCTTTATTTTTGGCGCGACCGCGGAGGCAATGAAATCGACTTAATAATTGACAAGGGGGAACTCCTCTATCCAGTAGAGATAAAAGCCCCCCAAACAATTTCTACAGGGCTCTACCAAAACATAACCAACTGGCTATCGCTACCTGGCAACAAACAAACAACAGGGAGCCTTATTTACGGCGGCAGTGATTTTCAAGCAAGAGAAGATATTCAAATAATCCCCTGGTACGCCATTAGTTAAACAAAAAAAAGGCTGCGCAAACAACCCCCTTCGCAATTAATCCTTCAAGCATATAGGGCTTACGAAGGCCTTGTCCAGAAGGAGTTATAGGACGAGAAGACTAATGTCTAAAGCGCGGGCAGAGTGCGTTAGCGCCCCGACAGAGATATAATCAACTCCGGTTTCAGCAATTTTTTTAACGTTCTCAAGATTCACCCCGCCAGAAGCCTCGGTCTTAACCCCAACGTTTTTACAAAGCTTAACCGCCGCGCTCAAGGTTTTTATGGTCATGTTATCTAACAAAATCCGATCAACCCCTAATCGAATGGCTTCGCGAACTTGCAACAAGGTTTTAGCTTCAACCTCAATTGGCTTTTCTTGGGCCTTAGCCTTTTTAATAGCTTTAACTATCCCCCCGGCAATCGCAATATGATTATCTTTGATCAAAATCGCATCATATAAACCAAGGCGGTGATTTGTCCCTCCGCCAACCTTAACCGCGTATTTTTCCAAGAGACGCAAACCAGGGGTGGTTTTGCGCGTGTCCAGGATTTTAACCTTTGAACCTTTAACGCTTTTTACAAATTGATTAGTAAGCGTGGCAATCCCAGAAAGTTGTTGCAAGAAATTAAGCGCCACTCGCTCGCCCGCCATAATCCCTCGAGCTGGACCACGAAAAGCAACCAAAACTTTTTCCTTTTTAACTCGGGTCCCATCCTTAATCTTGGCTACAAATTTTATCCGGCGATCAACCAGCTTAAAAACCTTTTCTGCCATATCAATGCCAGCAATAACACCCTTTTCTTTTGCTAAAATATATCCTTTGACCACTGCTTCTTTTGGGACAGTCAAGCAAGTCGTAATATCTTTTGCCCCAATATCTTCTTTAAGCGCGTTTTTTAGAATTTTTCTAATTTGCAGCTTCTTTATCAATTTTCTCATTTCAAGATCACCCAAACCAAATAATAATACATGACAGGCGCTGTTAAAATAAAGCTGTCCATGCGATCGAGAAACCCGCCATGCCCCGGCAAAATTGTCGACGAATCTTTGACCCCTGCATCCCGCTTAATCAAAGACTCAATTAAATCGCTAAGCTGGGCAACAACACCAATTAACCCGCCAAGGACCAGGGAGTGAACAAGCCCAAACCCTGCATAGTGGCCAAAAATCCCGGCCACAATCAAACAAACAATGAAACCAGCCACCGCCCCCTCGACACTCTTGTTTGGGGAAACAGACGGAAAAAGTTTCTGCTTGCCAAATTTTGTCCCAACAAGAAAAGCAACTACATCAAAGGCCCAAACAGTGCCAATCAAAAAGAAAACATAAGCCCCCCGCTCAGTCAGCGCCCTGATAAATAAAAAATAACTGAAAAACCAGCCAATATAAACCATTCCCAAAAGGGTGACGGCAATATCAACAATGGCTTCTTTGGGCCGCTTCTTTAAAAAGAGCGTCGCAACCATTGTCGCCAAGGCTGCTACGGTTAAAATCGCGGACTGGGCCGGTTCCCAATTTTTGCGCAGGGCATAAAAAGCAAAGACAATAAAAAAGATCGTGAAAAAATTCCCTACCCAGTAAGCAGGGTGAAAATCCTTGTTTTTCATCATGCTGTAAAACTCATTGATTGAAAAGAGGGCCAGGACAAGAACAAGGAAGAGAAAAGCCGCCCCGCCAAAATAAACACAAGATAAAATAATTGGGGCGGCAATCAAAGTTGTTAAAAGCCTACGCAGCATTGATTTGCTCCTTGGTCTGGCCAAATTTACGCGTCCGTTTTTGATAGTCTTCTATCGCCTCAATCAGCTGTTGCCTGCGGAAATCAGGCCAATATACCGACGTAACATAAATTTCTGCGTAGGCAATCTGCCAAAGGAGAAAGTTTGAGACTCTCATTTCAGATGCTGTCCGAATCAACAAGTCAGGGTCAGGCATCCCTTTGGTATATAAATGATCGCTGATTAGCTGCTCGTCTATATTCCCTAGTGCCTGATCCCTGGCCCCTAATATTTCCCTCACCGCATCAACAATTTCTGCCCTCCCCCCATAATTAACCATAACATTAAGGGCAATTCTCTTGTTGTTTTTAGTTTTTTCCATCATGGCAGTCATCTTGGCGAAAAGCTCAGTGGAGAATTTATTTAATCGGCCAAGAAAGTTGACCTTAACTTCGTTCGCCATTAGCTCAGACATCTCAGCCTCAATCGTTTGGGCAAAAAGGTCCATTAAAAAATCGACCTCTTCCTGGGGACGCTGCCAATTTTCAGTTGAGAAAGCATAAACAGTTAAATATTTAACGCCAAATTCAGCACTAGCCTTAAGGATTACGCGGAGTGACTCAGCCCCTTCTTTGTGACCAGCTATGCGGGGCAGGGCTTTGGCCTGCGCCCACCGCCCATTCCCATCCATAATAACAGCAATGTGTTGGGGGATTTTTTGCGGGTCCAGTTTAAACCTCCATAACCTCGGCTTCTTTAGCCTTAACTAAATCATCTATCATTTTCGTGTATTTGTTCGTTAGGTCCTGGACTTTTTTGTCCAAAGTTTTTTCATCGTCCTCAGTAATTGCTTTGTCGTTTTTTTGTTTCTTCAGCGAATCCATGGCTTCACGTCTGACATTGCGCAGCGCGACTTTGCCCTGCTCAGACTCTTTTTTAATGACCTTAACAAGCTCTAGCCGCCTCTCTTGAGAAGGGTCTGGCATAACCAGCCTGATAACCCCTCCATCAAGGGTTGGGTTAATTCCAATCTCTGAGGTTTGGATCGCCTTGACAATATCCTTGGCCGCATTCTTGTCAAAGGGGGAAACCACCATCATGCGCGCGTCCGGAACAGAGACCGAGGCAACCTGCTTGATCGGCACATCCGCGCCATAATAACTGACCTTGATATGGTCAAGCAGCGCTGGGTTAGCACGGCCCGTGCGCACGCCTGCCAGGTCCTTTTTTAAGACCTCAACAGCTTTTTTCATTTTCGCTTCGCTTTCACCAAGAACGTCTTGCATAATTACCCCTCCTTAACTAATGTTCCAACGTCTTTCCCCTGCACTGCCCGTTTAATATTCCCCTTCTCTGTTAAATTCAAAACAATTATCGGGATA
>JBDRMQ010000040.1:0-9815 GCA_043811955.1 bacterium
ATAAGGGTCACTGTCATAGCTTAAGAAAGGGGCAATTTTTGCCACCCTCCCCCTAATGTTGCGATCAAACATAATGCGGCTGTCAGCCTTGATATAATCAGTCAGCACAATCTTCAGGTCAGAATATTTAATCGCAAAAGCTACGCGCCTCAGCATTGAGGAAAGCTGGACCCCACCCTTGCCTTGATATTTCGCATAAACATTATTATCACCCTTAGGATAATCAAATTCTTCTTCATCAGTATTAACAATCACGTACTGGCTTGTCTCTTCTCCATAGTATATTTCCGGCCGCTTAATTACCAAATCAGTTTTAGTTGTAGGTGGGATATCTTTCACAATTAAATTCGGCAACCCTTCTGGCGTTTGCTCGTTAACCGGCGACATACACAAACCATAACCATGGGTAAACTTCAGATGCTGGTTAATCCAGGTCTGGGCCTTATCTGTTATTTTTTCAACCCGCATCTCTCGAGGAGAGAGCATCACCTGCTGGTACCGGCCGTCGATGTTATAGCGGTCAACATCAACATCTGAAAAATCATAATAAAGCCGGATCCCCTGGAGCTGGCGGTAAGTTTTAATCAGCGGCCGCGGGTCCCATAAACGAATATTGCTAATGGTGCGCGAGTTTTGGCGAATATCAGACAGGCTCAAATTTTGGGCAGCGGCAAATTCCCGTTCCTCAATTTTGTCTAAACCATAAGCTTTGCGCGTATATTCAATCGCATGTCTAATATATGGGGCCTCCATGGAAATCTCATTTGGTTTGACTTGAAGATTTTGGACAATCGCAGGATAAAGCCCACCCATCACAACTGCTACCGCGAAATACGCGCCAAGCCCCGCAAGCGGCCAGCGGTAATCTTTTTGAAAAATATTGATTAAAAATAGACCAACTAAAATAAACAAAGCCATAATTTGAACATTGTAGCCAAGCAGCTGCGCGTTGACATCAGTATAGCCAGCGCCAAAGACCACCCCTCGGGCAGAATATAAAATTTCCAATTCACCTAACCACAGCCCCCAAGCAAAAACCAAGGCTAAGATTGCCAAGAAACCGGCCAGGTGTGCTTTGACCCCTTTGGCAAAATCAAGCTTCAGCGCGGCAAAGGAAATTCCGCCAGAAGTTAAATAAATCCAAATTGAAGCAAAAAGAGACATGATCAAGGCTGAAAAAACAAAACCTTGCAAAAACTTATAAAGAGGAAAAGTAAAGATATAAAACCCCATATCCTGGTTAAAAATAGGGTCAGTTATCCCAAACGAAGAAACATTTAGCGCTTTAAGCAAAACTTCCCACTGAGAGATTGCCGATAGCCCCATGAAAAAAGAAACAATAAAAATCCCTATAAACCAGAAAAACCCAGCTTTTTTTTCAAAGCCAGGCTTTGGCGTAACATTAATATATTTGCCAATATCCCCTGCCTCCTCCCCAAAAAGCTGCTTAATAAAGCCCTGGGCATCAAACCCCACCCCACGCTCGGGCTGTCTTATTCCAGAGGTCAGTTTCTTAGCAATAAAGATGTTAACCGCTGCAATCGCAAAAAAGAGCAAGCCAAAAACAACTGCAGCAAAAACTTTGGCAAAGATATTTGTCCATAAAACAGACGTAAAACCTAAGTTATCAAACCAAAGATAGGTTGGATAAAAAGAGACCAGGGCCTGGATCAAGCTCCAAGCAAGTAGAATAATAACCGGCCAGGCAAAAAATGGAATTTTTTTCATAAAAGAACCTCCTACCTAATGGAAAGCAAACAACTAACATAATAACTCTATATGAAGAAGAAAACAACCACGCCGTCTTATTGCTTAAGATAATATCATCAGCTATAATTCGCTTGCAGAGAAACATCCAATGACAGAAAAACTATTTGAAATACCCAAGCAAGCCAGATTTTCACAGGTTCTTGGAAACAAAAATTTCTTATGCTTGTGGCTTGATCAGCTCATGTCATTAATCGCAGACAGGTTATTGCTTTATGTTTTATTAATCCTTACTTTCCAGTTGACCCACAGCAATTTAGGCGTAAGTTTTCCCATGTTAGCCTTTGGTATTTCCGCGGTCATGTTTGGCCCAACAGCTGGAGTTTTTGTTGACCGCTGGAACAAAAAATTAGTGATGGTATTTTCCAATCTCTTGAGGGGATCCTTAATCCTGCTAATAATTCCTTTTGCCACCGAGTCAATTACAACAGTTTTTCTGATAAGTTTTCTGATTTTTGCTATTTCTCAATTTTTTGCCCCGGCCGAGGCTTCAAGCATCCCCCTCCTGGTAGAAAAGCGTGACCTGATTGCTGCCAACTCCTTGTTTATGATAACGCTGATGGCTGCCTCAATTATTGGGATTGGCCTGGCTGCACCCTTAACAAATTTTTTCGACATAACAGCTGTCCTTATAATAGCTGCGTCTCTTCACTTGCTCTCAACCCTAGCAACATTGATGATCAACCTTAAACACAAACGCAAGGCAACCAGCATCTCATTTTTAACAATCATAAAAGAGCTATTGGTGGGATTGGAATTCATCAGGAGAAAGTCAGCAATAAGAGCAGCGCTGTTAAAACTGTTTATTTCCACCTCAGTTCTGGCCACAATCTGTATGTTAGCTGTCAATTTTTCAGAGAATGTTTTAAAAATCGGCGCAGCCAATTTTGGTTATCTGATCTTTTCAGCCGGCGCTGGCATGGTTTTAGGCGGGTTGTTTTTGGGGCATTATGCCCATTACTTTAAAAAGAATAGTCTGGCACACCTGGGATTTTCCTTAGCCGGCATCAGCTTGATTACGCTTGCCTGGGCTAATAATCTTTGGCTGGTTTTAATCTTGATTTTTTTCCTAGGGGCAGCTAATGCCTGTATTGTCGCTCCTCTGCAAACAATCTTACACGAAAAAGTTCCCAAAGCAATTCGCGGCCGAGTTTTTGGTGTCCAGAATATGTTTATCAGTTCAGCGTTTACCTTTCCTGTGGTTATTTTTGGGGAAATAGCTGACTTGATCGGACTCCACCAGGTTTTAATTTTGTTAGGAACAATAGTCCTGGCAAGCGGCCTGCTTGATATATTAAGACAAAGATTAATAAAGGCTTAAAAAATTAAATTACTACCCAAAAGAAAGCAAGCAACAAGACCAGGGTTAAAAATATCCAACGCAGGTAAACATTCAAATCCCTGGCTAAAAATTTCCTCAAAGCAAAGCTAAACTTTTCAACAAAGACAGCCAGGCCAACATAAAACCGGTCAAAGCTAAAATAGGTAGCGCCGTCTTCGCCCTTAAGCCTCATAAAACCACTTTTCATCCCCAGATAATAAAAAATAATCCCCAATAAAATCATTAATGGGGTTTCGACCAATAGTTTTGGCTGCCAAAAATGATAGGTAAAATTAAACTTGGCTATCGGTTCAATAAGTCTAGTCAAGACAATATTTGGGAAAAGTCCAACCAACAACGATAATAAAGCCAACATAAACAAAGGGAACTTCATTAAAAACAGGGCAGGCTTAATTTTTTTCAAGGTCTTAGGCCTACAACCAAGAAAAACATGAAAATACAACTTAAGAAAAGTCGCAAAGGTCCCGGCTGCTGTCAAAACCAAGGCTATTTTTAAGTAAATATTTCCAGCCACCGCCTCGCTGATTAAAGCCTTGCTGGCAAAACCATTAAACGGCGGTATTCCTGATATCGCCAACGCCCCAACACAAAAAGCAGCAAAAGTGACCGGCATTTGTTTACCCAGCCCCCCTAACCTGCTAAACTCTCTCTCCCTGGTCGAAAAGATAACAGCTCCCATACAAAGGAAAAGAAGCATTTTAAATATTGCGTGGTTGAGGATATGAAACATCGCTCCCCCTAGTCCGATCCCTGTTCCTACCCCTATCCCCAAAAGAATATAGCCCATCTGGCTAATACTAGAATAAGCCAATAATCGTTTAACATTTGTCTGTCGCATAGCAAGCAGCACTCCAAAAATCATTGAAATAATGCCAAGCCACATTAAAATAACATTGTTCATCTGCAGCGTTATAATCAACCTGATCAAGGCATATGCCCCTATTTTAATCGCCACTCCAGAAAGCAAGGCAGAAATAGGTGACGGAGCAACTGGATGGGCATCAGGAAGCCAAACATGAAACGGGACAGCCCCAATTTCAATTAAACAACCAATAGTAAACAAGACAAAAATAGGCAAAAGGGTTTGGCGGGGCAAAGCTGGAACAAGCAGGGAAATTTCTGCCATGCTAAAAGTCCCGGTTAAATTATAAAGCATCAGTGAGGCAACCAAAACAAAAATACCACCAATAAACATCATCAGGATATATTTAAAGCCAGCAGGAAAAGATTCTTTTTTGGTGTTGTCAATAATCAAAAAGTAAATCCCAACAATCATAACCTCAAGAAAAATATAAAAACTTAAGAAATCTTTGGCCAAGACAGCGCCAAGCATTGCCAAAAAAGTAATAAAAAAAACAGAAAAATAGCGAAAATAGTTGCGCTTGACATAGGCCAATGAAAACAAAAAAACCATCGGAAACAGGATCAAAACAATAAACAGCATAAAAAGAGACAAAGGATCAATCGGCAAAAAGTTTAAATTTAGCATCATGGCAGAAGTACCCGCACAGCTGGTTGAATAATGTTAAGAATTATTTGGGGGAAAAGGCCAACCAAAAGACAAAGACTAACCAAAAAAAATGTTGAGAGATGCTCAAACGGCCCAACAGGAGTTGGGACAAAATCTTCTTTGCGCTTAAATTCTTGAGGCAAGAAAAAAGTCTGGATCACCCGAAAATAATACGCTGCGGTTAAAATTATCCCAAAAAACAACGGGAGGAGAAGCCAATAATTTTGGGCCAGGAGGGCTGCTTCAATAATAAACATTTTGCTGACAAAACCATTAAAAGGTGGAATCCCAATAACCGCGAGAGAGAGCAAGCAAAAAGCCAGGGTTGCTGCCGGCATCCTATGCCAGACCCCTTTCATCCTTGAAATCTCCCAAAAACCAACTTGCGATATTATTATACCAGCGCAAAAGAAAAGCCCAACCTTAATAATCGCATGGTTGAAAATATGGAATAGGGCTCCTGTTAACCCTCCCTGTGTCCCCAACCCTATCCCAACTAAAATAAAACCAATCTGGTTAATGCTGGAATAAGCAAGCAGCCGTTTTAATTCATTTTGCACCAGCGCTTGACTGGCCCCAAAAATAAGAGTAACCACTCCAAATAAAATCAAAATATTACCAATCCCATGTTCCAACAAAAAGGCCGCACCAAAAAAGAGATAAAATGTCCGCAACATTGCATAGAGACCAACCTTGAGAATCAAGCCAGAAAGCAAGCTGCTAACAGCTGTGGGAGCCTGTGAGTGAACCTCAGGAACCCAGGTATGGAGGGGAAACATGCCAGATTTGATCCCAAAACAGACCATCATAATGGCAAAGATAAGCATTAAGACCTGTTGGTTGTTTTGATAAATAAGAGGGATCTGGCTAGCAATAGAATCCATATTCAAACTTCCGCACAAAACATACAACAAGGCTATCGACAACAAGAAAAAAAACCAGGCAGTTTCAGTAATAATTAAATACTTAAAACTGGCCACAATAGTTCTGGCTTTATGTTTATACGTAACCAAAACATAAGAAGCAACAGCCAAAATCTCAAAAAACACATAAAGGTTAAATAAATCCCTGGTCAAAACAATACCCAAAATGCCTGACAGGGCAATTAGCAAGAGCGAATAATATCTTCGGGCATAGAAATATTCCCCCAAAGAATAAACAATAATCATCAAACCCACTCCAAGCGTAGTAAAAGCAAAAAATAAACTTAAAGCATCAATCGCTAAGCTTATACCAAAAGGAGCTGGCCACCCACCCAGTTCATAAAAGATCGTCTCACCAGCAAGAACGACCTTGAAAGTTGAAAAAAGAGCAACAGCTGAACTAAGCAACGCCAGGGTGGCAACCAGTTCAGGCGCCCTTTTTAACTTTGTATATTTAGTCAAATGGATTAAGAAAGCAGAAAGCAGCGGGATTGCAATAATTAAAATTGGGGCATTAATCATAATGTTTTTCCAAGAGCTCCATTGCATTAAGGGTTTTGTATTTTTCAAAGATTCTCAACGTAAGTGCCAGGGCTAATGAAGTAATAACCAGACCAATCACAATCCCAGTGAGCATAACAGCTTGGGGGAGCGGGTCAACCATCAAACGGTTGCCATCTTCAAAAATAGCTGCTTGAGCCCCCTGGATAAAAGCTATACTAACAAAAAACAAGATTACCCCGGAATTCATCACATAAAGGGACATGACCATTTTAATAAGATTTCTTTTAGTTAAGACTCCATAAAGCCCGATCAAAATTATGATTACACTAATATTAATTCCATTAATTAAATTCATTTTTCACTCCCAAACCTGACTAAACGGTAAAAGACTACCGCAATCCCTGTCCCAACCATGAAACCAATTGTTAAATTTAGATAGAGGATTAACCCAGCACTAGGAACTGTCCCTATCTCTCCCCTGGGCATAAAATCAGAGAGAAAAGCCCCACCTAAAATCATTCCAATAAAACCAAGTGCAACAAAAATAAGCATCCCAATATTCTTGGTCAAGGAGAGGAGTTCTTCTTTAAATCGACGCTGGGCAGCGCTAACCCCTTCCACTAAACCAAAAAGAATAATTGCCGAGCCAAAAATTACCCCACCCTGAAATCCTCCACCCGGTGACAAATGACCGTGAGAAATCAAATAACAACCGTAAAGCAGCATAAAAGGAAATAGTTTTTTGGTAAATATTCTGACAACCTCAGATCTTTTTCTCAATCCTTATCTCCTTCTCTTTTTTTATTGAGGAGCATAAAGACCCCTAGGGCTGCAGCAAAAAAAACAGTCGCCTCACCCAACGTGTCATAAGCCCGATAATCAAGATAGATTGCGGTTACAATATTAAGCGCCCCTGTATCAGCTACCCCAGACTTTAAATAATATTCATAGATACCTGACCTCTTCTCCCCATAATCAAGATTTACAGCACTAAAAATAAAAAAGCCCAGGGCCACAACAATGATAATCGGAATTATTCTGTTCATTTTTCATCTCTCCTGGTCTTACTGATCGCCACCACAAAAAAGACCGTTGAAACCCCCGCCCCAATTGCTGCTTCTGCCATCGCAATATCCAAAGCATGTAAACTAAAAAAGAGAAAAGAAAGCACCAGGCTAAAGGTTGCCAGGACAATTGCCGAGTTTAAAAGGTCTTTCATTTCAATGGCAACTAAAGCTGTAATAACTAACATAACCAAGAATATCTCAATCATTTTTCTTTACCCACGGCTTGATCCCTGACTCAAATGCCCCTCGGGCAATAACATGAGAGGCTACTGGACTAGTTATAACAATAAATAGGGTAATCAAAATAATTCTCATTGAAAAAACAGAGAAGCCAGTCATAATAATTAAGCCAATAAAAATAGACAAGACTCCAGCTGTCCCAGCTTTCCCTGCCGGGTGCAGCCTTGTATAAAGGTCCGGGAAACGAATAATCCCCAGCATACCAAAAAACATAAAAAACACCCCCAAGCCAAAAAATAAATTAGCCAGCCAGATCATCGGTGCAGCTCCCGTCCAGTCAGGTATTTTGAGATAGCAATGACCGAAACAAAACCCAAAATAGCATAAACCATGGCCACATCCAGGTAAACCAAGTGGTTGCAATGGACTGCCATAGCCACAATTATTGCCGTAGTATTAGCCACCATTAAATTAAGTCCGATTAACCGGTCAAAATGGGTCGGACCTTTAATAATCCTAAACAAAGAGAAAAAGGCTATGATTGAGAGGGTATTAATTAAGATAATCAACGGACTCAATAAAATATCCTCCCCAGTTGTTTTTCAAAACTCCCCAGAATCAATTCTGCTGACTTTTTTTTATCAGCGGTTTTCACTGCTAGCCAGTGGACAAAAAGCTCGTTATCCTGTAAATCAACGGTAACTGTGCCTGGGGTTAGGGTAACTGAATTAGCCAATAACCCTTGAGCAAACTTTGATTTAAGACCTGTCTTAACCCTAACCATCCCAGGTTTTATCCTCATTGTTATTACATAATAAACAACAGTTAAACTTCCCAGAAAAATCTCAAAGAGAATCACTAGAATATAAGCAAAAAAGTAATGAAACTTAGGGATTTGCCCCTTGGAGATTTGCTCATCATCATCAATAAAAATATCATAAGTGAAAAATGAAATTGTGGCAGAAAAAATCATCCCGAGGAGCAGGGAAAACGGATCAAGGCTAAAAGTAAAAAGGAACCAAACAATCAAAAGGAAGATAAAAGTTGTAATTATTTTTGCCTTCATCTTGCGAGGCATTATATCATAGATTATTATCTCTATGGCTGTAGTTTATTATGGTGTTTTTGCTCAAATCAACATTGGGGACAATAATCAAAGATTTATCATCACCCAAAAATTTTGAGCGCCTGATCCCTATCTCTAAAACCTTGGCTTTGTCACCTGTTGGCAATTTAATCGTGTCCCCCACGACAAAAGGTCGATCGATCATAATCAAAAATCCGGCAATCAAGTTAGCAATAGTATCCTGGGCCGCCAGGGCAATGGCCAGGGAACCCACCCCCAAAGTCGCCAGGATAGCATTTATATTAATCCCGAAACGGCTTAAAATTATCATCAGGCAGATTGACCAGAGGATAACACTGGCAGTGCGGCTAAAAAGAGGGAGAAAATTATCGTCCAGCTCAGTTTTTGTTTTAAGAACAACGCTCTCTTTATACCAGTCAAAAAACGCAGCCAAACTTTTCTGGAGAAAATAAAAGACAGCCAAGACAGCCAAGATAAAAAATAGCCGGCTTGTCAAAAGCAGGTGTTCCTGAGAAAACAAATCTTTTAAGTTTATCCTAAACCAAAAATATAAGGACAACAAACCAGCCAGAAACAGAAAAGAAAAAAGGGTTTTCCTGATAAACAACTTAAGCATGCTACTAGTCTACCATTTTTGAGACCGTCACGAAATAGAAACCCCGTTTTTTCAGGTTTCTGATGATCAGCGGCAAGGCTTCAATTATCTGCTGGCTATTATCATGCATTAAAATAATGTCTCCACCATAGACCCGACTAACAACCCGCTTTGCTATTGATTGGGGGCTTCTCATCCCGGTCTTTCTATGATAAAAATCATCAGCATTCACTGTCCAAAGAACCGTGTCATACCCTCTCTGCTCAACAATTTTTTGCTTTTTAGAACTATTCCGGCCATGGGGGGGACGAAACAAGTTTACCCGCCTGCCGGCATGCTTGGTAATCAGATTAGAAGTCCTTTTTAATTCATTTGTTAGTTTTTGGTCATTAAGCCAAGTGATCGGCGAATGTGAATAAGTATGGTTCCCTATTTCATGCCCTTCCGCGACCATGCGCCTGAGCAAAAAGGCTGTTTCATTAAGCTTTTTTCCAACCACAAAAAATGTTGCCGGCACATTCTCTCTCTTTAAAACATTCAAAATCTCAGCTGTAACATAAGCATTGGGTCCGTCATCAAAAGTTAAGGCAATATGTTTGGGGTGGCGGCCATGGGAGATGGTCTTGGCAAAGGCGGGTGAAACAAAAAATATCAAGAAAAAGACCAGGCAGAGGCTTTTTAATTTCATTTTTTTGACCGCTTTCTTCTATAGATCAGCTCTCGGCTCAGTAAACCAACTGCCCGCAAGCCAGATAAACCAAATAAAAGCGTCCTAACCCGGATATCCTGGACAGCCCTGACCTCTTTGGTAAAAGAAAAAATGGCCAGGGCAAAAACAAA
>JBDRMQ010000041.1:0-12419 GCA_043811955.1 bacterium
CCAACTTATCCTGATTCTGAAGCAAAATTTGCCCAAAATTGGTGTGAGGGGGAGGGTGTGAGGTATGAGGTGATTGAGACCGATGAGTTTTCTGATGAGAATTTTCTTGCCAATCCCCGCGAGCGTTGTTACTTTTGCAAAAAAGAGCTTTTTTCTAAGTTGTTAGAAATTGCCCAAAAAAATAATATTCCTTATGTGCTTGACGGCTCAAACTTTGATGATAAGTCAGATTTTCGGCCGGGGACAAAAGCCAAAGAAGAGCTTGGGGTGCGTAGTCCTTTAATGGAATTAGGCTTTACTAAAGAAGATATTCGGGAAGGGGCTAGGGATTTGGGGTTAGGGGTTTGGGATAAGCCCTCTTATGCTTGTTTGGCTTCAAGAATTCCTTATGGGACAAAAATAACCAAGGAGATTCTAGGAAGAATAGAAAAGGGGGAGGAATATTTAAAAAGCCTAGGCTTTAATCAACTCCGCGTGCGCCATCATAATGCGATTGTCAGGATCGAAGTTGAGCCGGAGGCCTTAGCTGAATTACTTGATGATGATCTGCGGGGTCAAATAGCGAAAAAGTTTGAAGAGCTTGGCTATACTTATGTTACTTTTGACCTCAAAGGCTATCGCACGGGCAGTATGAATTTGTAATACTTGACAAATCTAGTCAACTACTCTAAAATTTAATTATTATGAAGCTTTCAACACGAGGGAGATACGCGGTTTCTGCCATGTTTGATTTAGCTGCGCACGGTGAAGGGAAGCCTGTCTCCGCAGCTGTGATCTCCAAGCGCCAAAAAATATCTGTAACTTACCTTGAGCAGCTCCTCTCAAAACTGCGTCACGCGAAATTAATTAAAACAGTTAGGGGACCTTCGGGTGGTTATGTCTTGGCCAAAAAACCAGGCCAGGTGACGATCGGCGATATTATTAAAGTGACAGATGGTCCAATTGCTTTAGCTGATTGCGTTTCTGAAGGAGATTGTTGTCCCAAGAGTGGTTGCTGCTCAACCAAAAATTTGTGGCACAACTTGAGCGAGAAGATTTCTAAACTACTTGATAAGACAACACTTAAAGATTTATGCAAGGAGGTTCATGGATGAGACAGATATATTTAGACCACGCTGCGACAACGCCGGCTCACCCAGAAGTTGTAGCAGCTATGCAGCCTTATTTCTCAGAGAAATTTGGTAATGCTTCCAGTGTTCATTCGATGGGGCGGGAGGCCAGGGCTGCTATCGAAAAGGCTCGGGATTCGGTGGCAGCCTTGCTGGGGGCAAAATCTGAAGAGATAATTTTTACCTCTGGAGGGACAGAGTCAAATAACTCTGCGCTTCATGGGGTGGTAATGGCTAATCATAATAAGGGGAACCATATAATAACTACCAAAATTGAACACCACGCCATTCTTGAGCCGTGCCAGTTTTTGGAAAAGCAGGGCTTTGAGGTGACCTATCTACCAGTGGATAAAAATGGATTGGTTAATCCCGATGATGTGGCCAAGGCGATGACTGATAAAACTATTTTAGTCTCTATCATGCACGCCAATAATGAGGTTGGCAGTATCCAACCAATTGAAGAAATTTCTAAAATAGTTAAAGGCAAGGCTTATCTTCATACCGACGCGGTGCAAACCGTTGGAACGATCCCTGTTAATGTTGATCAGCTTGGGGTTGATCTTCTGTCCCTGTCAGCCCACAAATTCTACGGGCCAAAGGGTGTTGGCGCTATATATATACGTAAGGGGACCAAGCTGGTCCCGTTTATGCGGGGCGGCGCCCAGGAGCGCCATCGCCGAGCTTCAACAGAAAATGTCCCTGCTATTGTTGGCTTAGGGGTTGCTGCAGAATTGGCAAAGGCTGAACTTGAATCTCGGCAAAAACACTTGCTTGATTTACGGGAGAAATTAGCCAACGGGTTGCTCTCAAAAATTCCAGAGGTAACGTTAAACGGCCATCCAACTATTCGTTTACCAAAGAACGTAAATGTTTCTGTTAAATATATTGAAGGTGAGTCCATGCTCCTTAATCTCGATATGGAAGGGATTGCCGCTTCTACTGGTTCTGCTTGCAGTTCTGGCTCGCTTGAGCCATCTCATGTTCTAATTGCTATGGGGCTCTCTCCTGAAGTTGCTCATGGTTCAATTCGTTTCACTTTAGGGAAAATGAATACCGAGGCTGATGTTGAGAAAGTGCTCGATGTTTTTCCAAAGATTGTGGAAAAACTTAGAGCAATGTCACCGCTATACAAAAAATGAAAATTTTTGAATTTACAATTCGTAATTGTCAAAAATTGAATAATCCCGACGCTGAAAGCGTCGGTTCCATAATCAGGAGAGGAAGAAGGGAACCGACAATTTTATTGTCGGGGGTGAACAATCAAGCGATGGACTTGTTCCAGGTTCGGCGATGGGATTTAAATATGAATACAATAGAATACGATAAAAAATATTTGGAATATATGCTCAGAGATAGAGGAAATCAGGCTAAACTGGTGTTTTTTGGGTTTTTAATAACGATTAATTTGGCTATTTACAGTGGTCTCCACCAACTTAATAAGGCAAGTTTTTTTGTCCCTCAGAATATTAACTCCTCACTATTAGTTTTGTTATTTTTGATAGTTATTAACTTCTTATTTTCATATATATATTTGAGAGAACATAATCTTGATGAGAATATAACAGAAAATATAAAGATAGATTATATCGAAGAGCGAAAAATCTCAGAGGAATTAAGAAGATTGCGCGATAAAATACACAAAGAAGATTTTTGTTTTGGAGGAACTTGGGGGGCAATGAAGAGCTTAATGGCTTTAATTAATGCTTTGCCTATTAGTTTGTTTTGGGTTTGGTTTTGGAGAACGTTCATTTTTGTAAAAATGCAAGATAGCTATTCTTGGTTGATTTTGTTTGTTTCTTTCTTTTCTTTGGTGGTTTTTACTATTCTTACAAGGGTTGAATTTAAAAAAAGAGAAAAGAAGCCCAGAAAATTGAAGCCTAAAGCCTGTGATGTTATTATCGGCTTGCTTTTGTTGATCATGTTAATGATCTTGAGTCTCTGTTTTTCTGTAATTAAAAGTTCAATATAAAAGAACGTCCCGCCTTGGCGGGACACAATCATTTGACATTTGAAATTTGTCATTTGAAATTAAAAAGGAGGTTTTTCGATGGCTAGTAATTATAGTGATAAGGTTATGGAGCATTTTCGAAACCCGCGTAATGTGGGTGAGATTGAGAACCCTGATGGAGTGGGGACGGTTGGTAATCCAACTTGTGGCGATATCATGGAGATGTATATCAAAGTGAAAGATAACGTGATTGTTGATGCTAAGTTTAAAACTTTTGGCTGTGGCGCAGCGATTGCGACAAGTTCAATGATTACCGAATTAGTTAAAGGTAAAACCATTGAAGAGGCCTTAAAAGTTACTAATAAGATGGTAATTGAAGCGCTTGATGGTTTGCCCTCGGTTAAGGTTCACTGTTCAGTCCTGGGCGAAGATGCAATGAAGTCTGCAATTGATGATTATTTAAAGAAGACAACAGGCAAAGGTTTGCCAGGTTGGCAGCCGCATAATGAGGTAGAGCATGGACATTAATATGTTTCTTCATACTTTGATCCACTATTTT
This sequence comes from bacterium, assembly GCA_043811955.1. Classification (GTDB taxonomy): domain Bacteria; phylum Margulisbacteria; class WOR-1; order O2-12-FULL-45-9; family O2-12-FULL-45-9; genus JBDRMQ01. The sequence goes on from JBDRMQ010000041.1 coordinate 3,617, forward strand.
ATTGAAGTAGTTCCTGCGCTTTTAGCTGGTTTTTTAATCTCTGGTATTATCCATGAGTTTATTCCAGAGAACTTTGTTGAGCGCTATTTAGCTAGCGGGAGTATATTTTCAATTTTGTGGGCAACCTTTATTGGGGCCCTGCTGCCAATCTGTTGTATTGGTAATTTAGCAGTGGCGATTAGTTTATATAAAAAAGGGGCCAGGCTTGGTCCAGTCTTAGCCTTTTTAGTGGCGACCCCTGCAACTTCAGTAACTGCTTTGTTTGTAACGTATAGATTGTTAGGTTTAAGCTTTACTATATATATTTTCTTTGCTGCGATAGCCCTTGGTTTAGTTATGGGCTTAATTGGTAATATGTTGCCAGCTCCGGTTAAGCAGCCTGAGGAAGAAGAATGTTCTGAGTGCGGTTACAAAGGTGGGGCTTGTTGTGAACAAAAGAAACTTAGCTTTTTTAATCGGATAAAATCAGTTTTTGCTTATTCTTTTTGGGAGATGCCGCGTGAGATTGGGTTTGAAGTAACAATAGGCCTAATCTTAGCTGCCCTAATTGTCTCAATTGCTCCTATTGAGAGGATGATCTCTCTTTACTTGGGCGGGGCCGTTAGTTACTTTGTGGCTTTACCATTTGCTGTGGTGATGTATATCTGCTCAACTGCCACTGTCCCACTAGTTCACGCGCTAGTTAATTCTGGGATGAACATCGGGGCAGGGATGCTGTTGTTATTGGTTGGACCAGTAACTAGCTTTGGTACACTTTTAGTAGTTAGGAAGCAGTTTGGTAATAAAGTTTTTTGGACTTATTTGGCAGTTATTTGTGTTTTAGGTTTGCTTTTGGGGTGGGGGTTTTCAGTTATTTAATTATTTCTGCAACCAGTTGTTTGGCTAAGGCAATTGTGGTTGAATGGTGGGCAAAGGCTGGGCTAGTGGCGATAGTAACAACTCCTGCTTTTTTGGCAATCCTAGCCAGAAACTTCACAGCCTGCGCAAAATCTTGGGGAGTGGGAAGGCTATTTGGATATTCTTGGGCTACTAAGGCATCCAGATCAAGATCAAAGACAAAATTTTGCGGCTCGGTTTGATACTCTGATAATTCAAGCAAAGAACCTTTTCCCGATCCCCTTATATCTGGTTCAGGGACTTGCCCCTCAAAAATATTATTGAGATGATAAAAATCTCTGACCGTGGTTGTTCTTCCACATATGCCACCAGGCTTATAAAGCGTTGAAGGTTCATTCGGCTTGCTAAAAAATAACCAAGCTTGACTAAATAATCCTTTGGCTATTGCTGGTAGAAGAAAATTAGCGATCCATAAGTTTTCTCTGACATAGCTGGCAACTTGAGATAACGCTTCTGCTTGTGACCAAACTTGTGGTGGTTCTTTGTCCGCGTGTTTATCTGTGGTAGCTAAAGTGGCCCCTTTATTTATGTAGCCTAAAGCTAGTGCTTCGTGCCAGGCAAAAAAAACTTTATGATGGTTATCAACTACATAGATTGGTGGTCGATTAGGCACTTCAATCCGCACACAATCTTGCAAGCCTTTATAGCGCACGTTATCGCCTGCTGCATCAAACCTTACCCATGATTCATATACATAATGTGAGCCTGATTTAATATTTTCGATTCCTCCTGCTAGAAAAGGGGTTGAATGAAGAGCCGGATAAATAGGATGGGGTATTAGTTCTTTAAAATGGGTTGATCTAACTTTTCCATTTTTGAGCCTTTGGTAATGGCCGCTATTAATTAATTTTTGTTGTAGTGGTTGGCATGACATATCACTGAGAGCTCCGAAAAACTAAGGGTTCGGAACCTGAGGCTAAAAGCCTCGGTTCCTTTTTTCGTCGAGAGCAATTTGTATTTTGGAACCGACCTGCCTGCCGGCAGGCAGGCGGCAAGGCAGGGAATTTCATTCTCAGGTTCCAAAATCGACTTTTTCGGAGTTCTCATATATTATTCTCGTTAGGTTAGCCAAAAGATTTCACTTGATTTTCTGCTATAATAAAAATATGGCAAAAGTCCTAGTCGCTATGTCTGGTGGGGTTGACTCTTCAGTAGCTGCTGCGCTACTCAAGGAGCAGGGGCATGAGTGCCTTGGGGTCACGATGCAGGTTTGGTCGTATAAAAAGAGCTTTGGCGGCTGTTGCTCCCTTGAAGAGGTCAATGATGCTAAAAAAGTGGCAGATAAACTCGAAATCCCTCATTATGTTTTGAATTTTCGTGATGTATTCCAAAAAATGGTTGTGGATAACTTTATTGAAGAGTATAAAAATGGAAGGACACCGAATCCTTGCATTCGCTGCAATCAGTTTATTAAGTTTGATCATTTGCTCAAAAAAGCGGATGAGTTGGGGTGTGAGAAAATTGCGACGGGGCATTACGCCAAAATTAAATTAAAAATTAAAAATGAAAAATGTCAAATGAAGGAATTTATATTATTAAAGGGAAAAGACAAGAAAAAAGATCAAGCTTACGTGCTTTATATGTTGAATCAAGAAGCACTTTCTAGAACTTTGTTCCCGCTAGGTGAAATGACCAAGGAAAAAGTTCGCCAGACAGCCAAAGAGTTAGGTTTGCCAGTTCATGATAAAGAAGATAGCCAAGAAATCTGTTTTGTGGAAGATGATGATTACACTAATTTTATTAAGCAAAATTGTCCAGAGGCTGTCAAGCCAGGCAAAATTGTCGATCTGAGCGGCAAGGTCGTGGGGCGCCACGAGGGGGTGGCTTTTTTTACTCTTGGCCAGCGCAAAGGCATCGGTTCCCACCTAAGTCAGCCCAAATATGTGGTTAAGCTTGACGTAGAAAATAATGCGGTTGTTATCGGGGATCAAGAAGATCTTTTAGCCAAGGAGCTAATTGCCAAGGATTTAACTTTTGTTTCTGGTCAAGTGCCAACCAAACCTTTGAAGATTAAGGCGAAAATACGATATAATTCAAAGGAAGCCCTGGCAATGCTTGAGATATTGGGAAAGGAAGAGGCCAAGGAACAGGAAGAGGCGAAGGTTCTCTTTGCAGAGCCGCAGCGGGCGATTACGTCGGGGCAGTCAATTGTTTTTTATCAAGGCGAAGAAGTAATTGGTGGAGGGATTATAAGTTTATGATTGAATATTTTTATGAGAAGGAAATAAGATCATTAAATGAAAATCAAATTAAATATTTAGTTGTAGGTGGTGTTGCCGTTAACTTGTATGGGTTAAGAAGATTAACCAGGGATTTGGATTTGATGATCGATTTATCGTCCGCACATTTTGATAAATTTTTAAGGATTATGGGAGAGCTGCGTTATTTTACTAATATTCCAGAAGAAAAATGGAAAGATTTGGTCGCAATAGCTTTTAGATGCCAGGATGATCCTGACAAGCGAATTGATGTTTTCATGAGAAACCCAATTGATTTTGAGCAGGCGTATAAAAATCGCAAAATTTTTGAAACTGGGGACTTTATAATTGATTGTGTCGGGTGGGATGATTTATTGGAGATGAAGAATAAAGCTGATCGGCTGAGAGACTGGATAGACGTTGGTTCTCTGCAGCGATTAAAGGAGTTAGAAGAAAATGAAAAGAAAAATAAGTAAAAAGCAAATAATGGAAAATTATTATAGCGATCAAGAATTAAGAGATATGCAAGGAGCTTCTGTGGGACAAACTTTGCGATGGTTAGAAGAAGCTAGAAGATTTTTTTCTAAAGTAACGCCTAAAGAAACAAAAGCCCTGCAAGAAAAATTAGCACAAGAGGGTTGGTAAATGCAGGAGATTATCTCCAAAATAAATAAGCTAAAAATCGATCGCCAGGCGGTTATTTTGGTTCATAATTACCAAATTCCCGAGGTTCAGGAAATTGCTGATTTTGTGGGGGATTCGCTGGAACTTTCTATTAAAGCTTCTCAAACAAAAGCTGAAGTAATTGTTTTTTGCGGGGTCCATTTTATGGCGGAAACTGCGGCGATTATTTCTCCCAGCAAAAAAGTCCTTCTCCCAGATATTCACGCAGGCTGTCCCATGGCTGATATGATTATGGTTGATGGCCTCAAAAAATTAAAATCAGAGCATCCAGCAGCTAAAGTTGTTTGTTATGTTAATTCAGGGGCTGATATCAAGGCTGAATCAGATATTTGCTGCACTTCGGCTAATGCTGTCAAGGTTGTCCAGTCTTTAACTTCTGCCAAAGAGATAATTTTTGTCCCGGATAAATTCTTGGGCCAATATGTTTCAACTAAGGTTAAAGATAAAAAGCTTATCCTTTGGCAAGGCTTTTGCCCAACCCACGCTAAAATTTTGCCAGAACATATTCAGGAGGCCAAGCGGCTCTATCCCAAAGCTATTGTGCTGGTCCATCCAGAGTGCCGGCCAGAGACAATTACTTTAGCCGATGAGGTTTTATCAACTGGTGGGATGCTTAAATTTACCAAAGAGAGTGGGGCGGCAGAGATTATTGTGGGGACAGAGGTTGCGATGATTTATCGACTGGAGAAAGAAAATCCCGAAAAAAGATTTTATCCTGCTTATGCTGAGGCAATTTGTCCCAACATGAAATTAACAAACCTGGAAAAAGTTTGGTGGACGCTGGATGAGATGAACAATCAGATTGTTGTCCCTCCTGAAATTGCTGATCAGGCTAGACGTTCAATTGAGCGAATGCTTAAACTGGGTTAGTGAATCGGCTCAATTGGTCCAGTATCTTTTGGCTTGTTCCCTTTGTTTCTCTTTTTGCGCAGACCGCGCTCAACCAGCTCGTAAATTTCTTCCATTAAAAATGGTTTACGCAAATATTCTAAAGCACCCAACGTAATGGCGTTGGCGTGAGAGCTTTCAGAGGCATAAGCTGTAACAATGACTACCTCAATATCAGTGTCTACTTCCTTGATTTTTTTGAGCAGTTCGATCCCATCCATGCCAGGAAGTTTGTAATCAAGGAAAGCTAGATCGTAAACACCCTTTTTTAAAGCGGCAATTGCTGATTCACCGTCACCAAAACTTTCTACTTCATAATCTTTAATTTTAAGGATCATTTTAAAAGATTCACGGACCCCTTCTTCATCGTCAACTATAAGAATTTTTACGTTATCTGCCAAGGTAATCTACCTCCTGATTTTCAAGTATTTTAGCACTGGCTTGGGCTGATTGCAAATGGGAAATACTTATGATATTCTAAAATTAGACGAAAAGGGAGCGAAGCAGAGCAGGCAATTGGTAATTTGTCTTTGCGAATGGCTGGGTAGCTCAGTTGGTTAGAGCAGTCGGCTCATACCCGGCGTGTCGACGGTTCGAATCCGTCCCCAGCCATTCGCTTTGGCAGGGTTTTCCTGAATAAAATTAGTGATTATGCAGATAAAAAATAGAATTTTAGTGTTTTTTGCTTATCTGCTTGGAATTCCAGCCCTTTATATTGTGCTGGTTTTAAACAAGAAAAGTAAGTATTTAGATTTTCATGGGAGCCAAGCGCTTTTGCTTTGGTGCGGCTATTTTATTTGTTTTTTTGGCCTAAGATTTTTAATTAACTGGATTTGGCTAAGCTCTTATTTACCTCAATTAGAAATATTGGAATGGCTTTTGTTCTTTGGGCTGGCGGTTCATGCTGTTTTTTGTGCTGTTCGAGGATTTTCAGGCAAGCAATTTCGTATCCCTCTTTAGTGAAAAATGATAAATAAAAAATTTATATCAACGATTAAAGAATATGACATGATTAAACCTTTGGATAAAGTTTTGGTAACTGTTTCTGGCGGAGCGGATTCAATCGCCATGTTACATTTGCTAGTTGCTTTTTCTGATGAGTTAAAGATAACTCTGCATGTTGCTCATTTAAACCATATGCTGCGAGGTAAAGAAGCTGAGCTTGATACAAGGTTTGTCCAAGGCTTGGCCCAGGGCTTAAAATTGCCGATCACCGTAGAATCTTTTGATGTCCAAGCTTATGCCAATGAAGAAAAACTTGGGCTCGAAGATGCGGCTAGACGAGTGCGTTATGCTTTTTTTGATCGAATAGCTAATCAAGTTGGGGCGACAAAGATCGCGGTGGCTCACACTGCTGACGACAATGTTGAGACTTTTTTAATGAGGCTGTTGCGGGGGACGGGTATCAGGGGGTTATGTGGGATTCCTTCTGTTCGCGGCAAGATTATTCGCCCTTTGATCCGTTGTTGGAAGCGGGAGGTCGAAGATTATGTGGGGGGGCAAAAGCTTGTTCCTCGGCGAGATCACACCAATTATGAGTCAAAGTATTTGCGTAATCGGGTCAGATTAAAATTAATTCCCCAGCTTAAAGTTTATAATTTGAACGTGAGGGAGATTATCTTGCAGACGATCTTGCTCTTGACAGAGGATCGCAATTATCTTGAAGGTGTAGCTGAAAAGAATTTGGCTAGCGCCTATTTGTCTTTTAAGGATGGGTTACTTAGGCTTGACCTAACTAAGATCAGGGGGCTTGAACCTTCTATTTGCGGCCATCTTTTAAGACGAGCGATTGAAAAGGTCAAGGGCAACCTTGAGAACCTTTCTTTTCAGCATATCCAGGACATTATGAAAAAATTAGCTGATAGTGAGGGGTGGGAGCTTCATTTGCCTGATGGGATTTTAGTGGTTGGCAAGCGAAAGGAGCTGGAGATTTCGCGCCAGGGGACGACCCCGATAAAAAATCAGTATTATTTTTATTCTTTTTCTGTCCCTGGGGAGGTTTTTATCAAAGAGCTGGGCAAGACTTTGCGGGCCAGCTTTGCCCGGCAAAGGGACGAGAGTGAAGGCCCAATGATTGCCTTTGTTGATGCCGCCAGTTTAGGAAAGAATATCATTGTTAGGTCAAAAGAGGCTGGGGATCGCTTTGTTCCGCTTGGTTTGGTTGGCTCCAAAAAACTGCAGGATTTTTTCGTTGATCAAAAGATCGCTAAAGATGAGCGGGACCAAATACCGATCGTGGAAAGCGGCGGAAAAATTATTTGGGTGGCTGGCTATCGCCTTGATGATCGGGCTAAATTAGCAGATAGCTCTACGAAAATAGTCAAGCTTGAACTGTTATGATCGGTAGAATTATTGAATTAGAAAACATTGCCGAGGCTGAAAGAGTACTTGGGCAAATTGGGGTAGAGGCAGCGGGTATTACTTTGATGGCCCCCAAAGCCTTGCACCGGGCCATTAAACTTTACGCGATCAGAAATGTAGCGGCCAATATTTTAAAACAGGAAATGCTCTCAATTGGCGGGGAGGTCGCGACAGCTTACGGCTCGATTAACCACTCGGTTGAAACAACCGATGTTTTAGTGATGGGGACGATGAAGCAGTTGACGACTCTCGCTCTGAAGTTAAAGCAACATCAATTTGGGTTGCCGCAATTAGCCGCTAACCTTGAGCAACTTTTGCAAAACTACCAGGCAAAATCTTTGCCAAAAACAAAAATCATGGGGATTTTAAATGTTACCCCTGATTCTTTTTCTGACGGGGGAAAATTTGTTGATATAGAGCAAGCAATTTCGCGGGCTAAACAGATGGTTGATGATGGGGCAGAGATTATTGATATTGGGGGGGAGTCAACGCGGCCAGGAGCCGCGGCTGTTTCAGCCAGGGAAGAAAAGCAGCGGGTCTTACCAGTTATTGAAAGATTAGTTAAAGAAATTAATATTCCGATCTCCATTGATACCACTAAGGCCGAGGTGGCAGCCGAGGCGATTGCTTGTGGAGCGTCAATGGTCAATGATATTTCTGGCTTAAGGTTTGACTCGCAAATGGCTAAGGTGGTGGCTGAGGCTGGCGTTTCTTTATCTATAATGCATATTCAAGGCAATCCCCAGACTATGCAGCAAAAACCAACCTATAGCGACTTAATGGAAGAGGTCATAAATTATTTGGCCGAAGGGCTTGAAATTGCCCAAAAGGCTGGTATACTACAGGGGAAAATAATTGTTGATCCAGGGCTTGGTTTTGGTAAAAGTCCCCAGCATAATCTTGAAATTATTAAAAGGTTGAAAGAGTTAAAAGTTCTTGGCTGTCCGATCTTAATCGGCCCATCGCGCAAGTCCTTAATTGGCCAGGTCCTTGATCTGCCGGTTGAGGAAAGACTTGAGGGGACAGCGGCGATAGTCGCGGCTTCAATTTTGAATGGGGCCAATATTGTTCGTGTCCACGATGTTAAGGCAATGGGCCGGGTCGTTAAAATGGTTGAAGCAATATTGAAGGGGGAGTAAAAATGGGAAAGAAAAAGAAAATAAAAAAGACCAAGTCAGCCCCAAAAAAAATTGTTAAAAAAACGGTGACGAAAGCCTTAAAAAAAAAGGTGAATACGAAAAAAACTCAACAGAAAAAAGGCAAAAAAGGCTTAACAACTGTTTATTTAGGAATAGGTTCCAATGTTGGTGATCGTGAGGAATATATTGAACAAGCGGTTTTTCTTTTTGATAAAAGTCCTGACATTGAAGTGGTTAGGCGCTCTGCAAACTATGAAACTGAACCAGAAGGGAATACTGAGCAGCCAGCGTTTATTAACGCGGTCTTAGTTTTGAAAACTAAGCTTGATCCTCATGCGCTGCTTGATCTTTGTCATGAAGTAGAGGCGACGCTGGGTCGAGAGCGGGACGTTGAGTGGGGGCCGAGGACTTGTGATATTGATATTTTGCTCTATGGTGACAAAATTATTTCTGATGAAAACTTGCAAATTCCCCATGCCTTGCTCCATGAGCGCCTGTTTGTCTTAAAACCTTTGCGCGAAGTTGCCCCGCATGTTATTCATCCGATTATTGAAAAAAGTATCTCAGCTCTTTACGAGGACCGTAAGACAGAAATTGGGGAGACCTACGACGATGAACTTCCCGGCTTTAAAGAGA
>JBDRMQ010000042.1:0-13595 GCA_043811955.1 bacterium
ATTACTGCGGTTCAGGCGGGGTAAAAAATGTTCTTGCCAGAGCAAATCCTCGAAAAAATTAAATCAATTGACGAGGCCGAAGTCTTTCTCTCCAAATCAAAATCCTTGACTGTTGACGTGCTTGATGGACAAGTGGAATCAATAGATGAAATTAGGGACCAGGGACTAGGAATTAGGGTAATCAAGGGTAAAAAATTGGGCTTTGCTTTTACCTCAGACCTTGATGAAAGCGCAATTGAAAACACGATTAACCAAGCGATCGAAAACGCGAAAAATTCAGCACCTGATGAATTCAACACCCTCCCCTCACCCCACTCATCCTCCACACCTCGCCCCTCACCCCCCTTTGACTCCTATGACCCAAAGATTGCCCAAGTCCCAATCAAAGCAAAAATCGACCTTGCGCTAAGTATTGAGAAAGCAGCGTATAAGGCCTCTAACAAAGTTAAGAAAACAGAAAAGATTAGCTACTCTGAAGCAGAAAGCGAAGTTTGGATCGCGAATTCCAAAGGGCTTAAAGTAACTTACAAAGATAATAATTGCGGCGCGTTTGGTGATGTGATTGCCATTCAAAATACTGAAATGGAATCTGGCTTTGGTATGGATTATGTAACTAACTTTGATGATTTAAATTTTGAAGCGGTCGGCACTGAAGCCGCCAAGCGAGCTGTCCAGCTTTTGGGGGCAAAATCAATCTCCAGCCAAAAAGTTCCTTTAGTAATTGATCCGTATGTTGCCACTCAACTCCTGGGGGTTTTAGCCGCTCCACTTTCGTCAGAAGCTGTACAAAAAGGGAAATCTCTTTTTGCTGGAAAAATTGATCAGGCAATCGGCTCAGAACTCTTAACTATTATAGATAACGGGAGATTACCAAAAAGAATTGGTTCTGCCCCGTTTGATGGCGAAGGGGTCCCAACCCAAGAGACAAAATTGATTGAAGCTGGCCAGCTCAAAACTTTTTTCTACAATACTTACACAGCCAAAAAAGGCAAAACAAAATCAACAGGGAACGCTAGCCGGGGCTCTTTCCAAGGACTACCTGTTGTTGGCCCGACTAATCTTTATATCAAGGCTGGGACAAAAAGCCATGATGAAATAATAAAATCAATTACTAAGGGACTCTATATTGTTCGAGTCATGGGGGTACACACAGCTAATCCAATCTCTGGAGATTTTAGTTTTGGTGCTGCTGGAATTATGATCGAAAATGGCAAGTTAACTCAACCAGTGCGAGGCATTACGATTGCGGGAAATTTAATTGACCTGCTCAAACACCTCAAAGCAGTCGGTTCAAACTTACGCTTTTTTGCGAATGTCGGCGCACCCACCCTGTTATTTGATGGGATGACTATTAGCGGCTAACTCACAAATTTATCAATCCCCACACCTCATACCTATTCCCTAGTTCCTAAATCTATGCTAAAATAATCTTCACTATGTCGAGAAAAATTAAGATATTTGATACAACCCTGCGTGACGGCGAGCAGTGCCCTGGTGCATCGCTTAACCCGGAAGAAAAACTGGAAATTGCCCGGCAACTGGCAAAGCTTAACGTTGACGTGATAGAGGCTGGGTTTGCGATCGCTTCGCAAGGTGACTTTGACGCAATCAAAACAATCGCAGAAACAATTAAAGGACCACAAATCTGCTCACTGGCCAGGGCGAAAAAACAAGATATCGATCGAGCTTGGGAAGCAGTAAAACCTTGCGCCCGCCCAAGGATACATGTCTTTCTAGCCACCTCTCCTATTCATATGGAAAAAAAGCTTAACATGAAGCCAGAAGAGGTCCTAAGGCTGGCCGTTGAAATGGTTAAATACGCTAAATCACTTTGCCCAGATATTGAATTCTCACCAGAGGACGCAGGCAGATCTGAACGCGAATTCCTTTACCAGGTTGTTGGCGCTGTTATTGACGCAGGGGCACAAACAGTCAATATTCCTGATACCGTTGGCTATACTACCCCTTGGGAGTTTGGCAAATTAATCGAGGATATCATCAAGAATGTACCGCAAATAAAAGCCAAGAACGCCACCATTTCAGTCCATGTCCACAACGACCTTGGTCTGGCTGTTGCGAATTCTTTGGCCGCGGTTCTAGCCGGAGCTAACCAAGTTGAATGTACAATCAATGGCATTGGCGAGCGGGCTGGCAATGCCTCGCTGGAAGAAATTGTCATGGCAATTAAGACCAGAAAAGATATTCTGGCCTGTGATACAGACATTAATACAAAAGAGATCTATAAGGCAAGCCGCCTAGTTTCAAACCTAACTGGGATGCTGGTCCAACCAAACAAAGCTATTGTTGGCGCCAATGCCTTTGCTCATGAAGCAGGTATTCACCAACATGGTGTGCTCAAAGCGCGCGAAACATATGAGATCATGCGGCCGCAAGATATCGGCCTGACAGAATCAAAAATCGTCATGGGTAAACATTCTGGCCGCCACGCCCTGCAGAAAAAAATCTCTGATATGGGCTATGAGATCGACAAAGATTCTTTGGAAAAAGCTTACCAAAGATTCCTTAAACTCGCGGATAAAAAGAAAGATATCTCTGAGCGCGATCTTGAAATAATCGTGGCTGAAGAAGTCTATGTGGCGCCAGAAGAGTTCCAGATTGAAAACATCGCAATTAAATCAGGGACCAAGACCAAACCAGAAGCAATGGTTGTCCTAAAACATAAAGGGAAGAAGATCAAAAAAGTTGCTAAGGGTTCAGGCCCGGTTGACGCGGTCTATTCAGCCATTGAACAGCTGACTAAAGTTAAAGCCAGCCTGGTTGATTACAGTATCCAAGCAATAACCGGCGGCACTGACGCGCTGGGAGAAGTGACTGTCCGCATTAAAGATAAAAAGCAAATTTATGTTGGCCACGGGGCAGATACAGATATTATTATCGCTTCGGCAAAAGCTTACCTGGCAGCCATCAATCGCCTAATCTTTGCTACTGGTCAACGGTAATACAAGTTAAGGTTCGACTGACAAAACCTGAGGCCTGGATTTTTTTGACGATTGTCTCTCCCAGATGTTTTAAGTCTTCTGCCTCAACAAAGGCAATCACATCATAGGGACCAGTTACTAAATCAACCCTTTTTGTTCCAGACAGATCTTTAATAACCTTGATTAGCTCAGACTCTTTGCCGGGGACAGATTCAATTAAAATATAAGCTGTATTCATGCTGCAAAGTATAGCAAAGCAGATTGAAAAAGGCAAAGCCCGATGCTATAATTTAACTCATGTGGCAAAAAATTAGCGGTTATTTCTTAAGAGGTTTGATCACCCTGCTCCCCCTTTTAGTAACAATCTGGCTCCTCTTTTTCTTGTTCTCTTTTCTTGATAGTATCCTGGGCAATATCATTGCTTTAATTGTCGGTCATCCACTCCCAGGAGTCGGGTTTATTGTTACAATACTGCTTATTTTGCTGGTAGGCTACTTTGCCACTTATATCATCGGCGCCCAGCTCTTCAAAGTTGGCGAAGAAATCCTCTGCCGGGTACCAATTGTTAAAAGTATCTACTCCGCGGTTAAACAGATCAACGACGTCCTCTTCATGCAAAAGCATGCGGACGAATACCGCCGGGCCTGCATTTTTGAGTATCCGCGCAAAGGGCTTTGGTCTATCGGCTTTGTGACCTCTGACACCGCGGTTGAGATTGAAGCCAAGGCCAAAGAAAAGATGATCAATGTTTTTGTCGCCAACACCCCCACCCCGGCTACAGGCTTCCTTGTCCTTGTTCCGGCCAGGGAAGTAATCTTACTTGATATGAAAATAGAAGAGGCCTTTAAATATGTTATCTCCGGCGGGGTGCTAAAACCATCAACCCTGTCCCCAGAAGTTCCCCCTAAAAAAGAATCTTAGGTTTTATGGGTGGTGTCAAGATTAAGTTTCTTCAAATCTTGTTCCGCGCCTAATAAAATTACTACATCATCAGGTTGAATTACTGAATCTCCAGATGGAACAACCAAGCGCTCATCCCCGTGTTGGATGGCTAAAACAGTAACATTGTTTTTTTTGCGTAAGGCTAATTCGGTCAAGCTTTTATTTTCCCATCTCTTAGGGGCTGTGGCACCAACAATGTGGATATCAGCGTCTAGTTCAAAATAATCTAAAACCCCTGAGCTTGTTAAGCGATTAACCAATTTGATCGCCGTGTCCTGCTCTGGATAGATCACTTCGTTGACCCCCAGGGTTTGCAAAATTTTACCATGAACAGTGTTCCGGGCTTTGCAAATTATTTTTTTAATCCCCATTCCTTTACAAACCTGGGCAGCAATAATATTGCTCTCAATGCTGCTGCTCTCCGCCACGACAACTACGTCACAATCACAAACCCCAGCCTCTTTGAGCGCGTTCTCGTCAGTAATATCGCCGACAAACGCGTGTGTCACCTGGTCCTTGATGTTTTGAATGATATTTTCGTCTTGATCAATAACAATAACCTCTTGCTTTTTAAAATAAAGTTCACGTGCTACCTTGGAGCCAAATCGTCCTAACCCTAAGACCGCGTATTGCTGTTTGTTCATCAGAATCCTCCTTAAATTTGTTAGCCGATTGAAATCCCCTCTTTGGGGAGCTCAAGCGATGATTCTTTTTGCTCGATCGTCAAAGCTAATAATAATGTTAGCGCTCCAATGCGGCCAATAAACATGGTCACTGAAATAATAATTTTCCCTATCGCGGTCAAATAGGGGGTAATTCCCATGCTCAAACCAACTGTCCCAAAAGCGGAAAAAGTCTCAAAAACAATCGCCATGAGCTCAAAACGCTCTGTCCCATTAAGCAAAAAAGTTGAGACTGAGATAACAACGATCGAAAGAAAGGTAATAGTAAAGGCCCGCCGCACTGTCTCTGCGGGGATCCGTCGATCGAACAAAACCGTGTCCCTAGAATTGCGCAGCGTCGCCCAAATTGTGGAGAAGATCAAAATAAAAGTTGTGGTCTTGACCCCGCCGCCAGAACCACCGGGACTGGCCCCCACAAACATAAAAAAGATCGTAAACAAGGCTGTTACCCCCAAAATATGGTTCATGGAAATTGTGTTAAAACCAGCGGTGCGCGGGGTGATCGCCTGAAAATATGAGACCAGCCCTTTTTGGGCCAGGGGCATCCCGCCAATAGTAAAAGGGTTATTATACTCAGTCAAGAAAAAGATAATTGTCCCAGCGAAAATCAGGAAAAAAGTCACTGCTAAAACTGTTTTAGTGTGGAGCGACCACCGCTTAAACTGCAAGATATCCGCGATAACAAGAAAGCCAATCCCACCAACAATAATAAGGCTGGTAATAGTTAGGTTGATCACCCAATCCCCGGCATAAGCAGTCAAACTAGCGTAATTAGCTGGCAGGGAAAATCCGGCGTTACAAAACGCAGAGACTGAGTGAAAAACGCCATAAAGCAAAGCTTTGGCAAAACCAAGCTCCGGTAAAAAGCGGAAAAACAGAATAATCGCCCCTATCCCTTCAAAAATAAAAACAATGGAAAAAATCCTGCGCAAAACATAAATAACATCGCGGGCTGAATAAATGTTTAAAGCCTCCATAATCATCAGTTTCTCAGAGATAAACATCTTGCGCCGAAACATAAGGACCAAAAAAGTTGAAAAGGTCATATAACCCAGACCACCAATTTGAATAAGGACCAATATTACAAACAAGCCAAATAGGGAAAAATAGGTCCCTGTATCTAGAACGACCAAACCAGTTACACAGGTGGCAGAATTAGCTGTAAAATAGGCATCAATAAAATCTGTTGGCTGGCCCGAAGCCGAAGCAAGCGGCAGATGGAGCAAGGCTGTGCCAACAAAAATGACCACTAAAAAGCTGATCAATATAATTAACGACGGACGTATTTTAAACATCGGGGTTCAGTTTATCAACATTTTTAGGTAAACTCAAGGGGTGATTCGGCACATTCCCTATATAGACGTGCTTGAGCCCTGCTCCTATGCCTATTCCTTGTGCCTTTTCCAAAGTAGCTATCGGCGTTGGTAGCAAATGTTTATATTCAAGATAAGGAAAGAAGCGGGTCACATGCCAAACTGTATCCCTGCCCAAAGTCTTAACAATCCAGTTGGCTATATCTGTTAGCTGCTTTTCATCATCATTCATGGTTGGAATGACCAAAGTAATTATTTCCACATGCTTTTGCCATTTTTTCTTCATCCGCTCAGCAGCTTTAAGCACTGGAGAAAAATCTTTTATTTTAGCTAGTTTGAAATATAAATCATTAGTAAAACCCTTTACATCAACCCGGTAAGCATCAACATACGGGGCAATCCGATCTAGCGGCTCCTGGTTAATATAGCCATTGGTCACAAAAACAGTGTAGAGCCCAGCCTCTTTAACCAGCTTAGCCCCATCAAGGGCATACTCATACCAAATGGTTGGTTCATTATAGGTCCAAGCTACCCCTTGGCAATTATTCTCTTTAGCCAGCACAACCAATTTTTCTGGGGGAATTTCATCAGTTGGCCCTTCGCTTTTATGGGCAATTTGCCAATTTTGGCAATGTCCACAGCGCAGATTACAGCCATAAGTACCTAAAGATAAAACACGAGTCCCTTGGTGGAAATGATAGAGGGGTTTCTTCTCAATCGGATCTGCTGCCACAGAACAAGCCTTGGCATAAATTAAAGAGTAAAGTTTACCCTCTATATTCTTCCTCACCCCACACACCCCACAGCCCCCCTCTGCTATCACACAATTCCACGGGCAAAGTGTGCACTTTACTTTAGAATCAACAAGTTTTTCGTAGAATAAGGCTTCTTTCATCTGTTTTTTCCTTTTCTCCACCGGAACCTGCGACTAAACGTCGCGGTTCCTTGAGATTTTGGAACCGAGAAGTTTACCTGCCTGCCGGTAGGCAGGTTCTCAGGTTCCAAAATCAACATAAAGTACTCTAGCAAAGCCAGACATTAACGCCTGTGCCATCTCATCAAAGCTTACACCCCTGCCCAACACCTCTTCAACCGAAATCGCATTCAAATCTTCGCCAGGATTCTTCAGCAATTTCAAAACTTCTGGCCCTGGATTTCTCACAAAAATCGATCCTTGTTGCAGCAGAGCTTTTTTATTCCTCTTCTGAGCACTGCCGACTATCTTCTTGCCTTGGCAGACAAGCTCATATTCAGCGGGATATGCAAAACACATTCCCGTGTTCCGTGCTCCGCTTTCTACTTTCTTCTCATTAATCTCTACTTCCATCCCAATATTTCTCAATCCCAAAACTACTGCTTCAGATATTTTGTAGTACGAGGGAATCAAACCCTCTGGCAAATCATCAAGCCCCGCCACCACTGAAAAAGTCACCTCGGCTTGATTATGAAAAACAATCCCCCCACCAGTCGGCCTTTTCACAATCTCCCACCCCTCCCTTTTTGCCTTGCTAACATCAATCAACTCATCAACTTTTTGCGCATAGCCAACAGAGAGGCATTTATTAGACCAGGAGTAGATTCTAATAGTTGGAACTTTAAAATTTCGAAAGGACTCAAGATCAACAGCCATGTTTTGCTTGCCTGTTGCAGGCTCAGATACTATACATTGCCAGGGAGTCATAATTCAATTATAGCTTAGATTTTTAAGCACATATAATGAAATTTTTGCTAAAAAGTGACGATAATATATGTAAGAGAGCTCCGAAAAAGTTGATTTTGGAACCTGAGAATGAAATTCCCTGCCTGCCGGCAGGCAGGTCGGTTCCAAAATACAAATTGCTCTCGACGAGAAAAGGAACCGAGGCTTTTAGCCTCAGGTTCCGAACCCTTAGTTTTTCGGAGCTCTCTATGGAGAATTACATGAAACTGTATTTACATCCCTTTCAAAATGCTGGTGGCAGCGCAAAATCAACTACTTTTTCAAAACAAGGAGTGAATTTTTGGCTGCAACGCCAAGGGATTAGATTCAAGGGAAAAAAAGAAGAGCTGTCTGCCAGCATTGACTTTGGCCAAGGGAGAGAATCTGTTCCAATGGGACACAATGACAGGATTGATGCTTTTGTCTCTCAGGCAGAAGTTACAAGGCAAATTCTATCGGATGGATCGCTTATATTAAATATACCCAACCATATTGTTGAGAAAAGCCATCCATCACAAAGAGATGCCTTAGAAAGAAAGAAGGATTTGGTTGTGAGGCTTTTTCAGTATTATAGTGGGCAATCTCCAGCTTCATCTAATCTTGAAAAGCTGTTATTGTCTGTATTAGAGAATCCAGCAGAATTAATGATGAGTTTTTATTTTTCAGGAAAAGGAAACTTACTTGATTTTAAACTCCCTATTGCCGAGTGGATGTTTAACAATTTTTTTCTCGGACAACTGACTCTGAAAACTATCAAGATTATCGTGTCCTCTTCGAAAATGATGGTATTTTCATCGATACCTACACTCGATGCGGATATGACGCTGTTTGGTACCGCCTTATAGCAAATATTCCAAAAGAAGGAGCATTAGTTTTATTAGAATACAATGAGTCTGATGGGCCACATTTAATTTGCAACAAGTGGGACTATAAAAACCAGAATTGGTCACAGTTGCATGCCGGAAATCTTCGCTGGCAATTTAGGGCTGTAAATAATCTATATAATGATATGGTCGGAAAATTGATAAACAAACCTTTATCAGCACTTCCTTCTTCAGTACTTCCTCCCAATGTTAGACGACAAATTGCTGGAGAAGGAAATTTGAGCTTAACAAATATTAAATCATTACCAATAAATGGGGAAGGAAATGTTCGTCCCCTGCTTACTCCGAAACTAATGGAACAATCATTAGAGTTAAAAGCGCTTCAAAAACGCTTTAGAGAACTTGCGGCTGACGATCTTTTATATGTACAGTTTGGAAAGTTTTTCTTTAAACAACTCCAAGCAAAAGGACTCCTCCAGTCAAACATTCTCGAATAAACAAGCTGCCCTATTTAGCATCTCAAATTCAGCTCCCTTGCCGCTTTTGCCTCATCAATTCTCTAAAAACCTTGAGGGAGAGACTATCTTAATATCTCCATATTCCCCAAGAGAAAGCAAATGCTTATCTCCTGATACAATATTTTTAGCTCCACCATCAACAGCACAAGCTAAAATAGCGTTATCTGCTGGGTGAGCTCGAATTATTCTGATCGAGGTCGTAACCTTAACAAGTTTAGCAACAAACAAAATATCATGCTCAATAGTATTCAACCTTGAATCAGGCACATTAAATTTATTCCGCAAAACCTCACGAATTTCCCATAAAATATATTCCGAAATAAGAAGCTCAATCTTCTTTGCTCTGGCTAAATTAATAATCTCTCGAGGTTTACCACCAAAAAGAATCGCGGAAATATAGATATTAGTATCAAGAACAACTGGCTTCATTTGCCAGATCGTAAATCATTAACAGCTTTTTGCACAGACCCTCTTTTTAACTTCTGCGCCTTAGCAAAATTCTTCCCCCAAGCAAAAGTCTCATCCCAATAGTCAGTTTTTGGCTTTTCTAGAACAACTTCTTTGCCTTCAAGCATTTTTACCACCAACCAATCCCCTTCTTCAAGTTTCACCCTCTTTATTACATCTCTTGATAATTCTATAGTAATATTCTTTTTAGCTTTTGATTTCATGATTTAACCCCCAGATAATAATTATACCCTAATTTAGACAAATCGCAAATTCAACTCTCTTGCAGCTTTAGCCTCATCAATCCTTTTAACCGGAGTAGTTTGCGGAGCATTTTTAACCAGTTCAGGATTAGTTTCGCACTCTTTAGCGATTTTAATCATTACATCGCAAAACTTATCCAAAGTCTCTTTGCTTTCTGTCTCTGTCGGTTCAATCATCATCGCTTCTTCAACTATTAGAGGAAAGTAAATCGTTGGCGGATGGTAGCCGTAATCAAGTAAACGCTTGGCAATATCCAAAGCTTTAACTCCATATTTCTCTTTCTGCCACTTGGCAGAGATTACAAACTCATGCTGGCAAGTGCGGTCATACTTTAAATAATAGTGATCTTTTAGCCGTTTCATCATATAGTTAGCGTTCAAAACTGCGTTTTCAGAGACTTCACGCAGGCCTTTTGCTCCCAGAGAAAGCAGATAAGAGTAAGCTTTAATGATTACATTTATGTTTCCGTAAAAAGAATGAACCTTGCCAATTGATTGTGGAAAGCAGTCAGCAGAAAGCTGAAAGCGGTTAGCAGTTTTTGTAATGCGAGGAGTAGGTAAGAATTTTTCTAACTTATCGCTAACCCCCACTGGCCCTGCCCCTGGCCCACCACAACCGTGCGGAGTAGCAAATGTTTTGTGCAGATTAAAATGAGCTGCGTCAAAACCAAGGTCAGCCGGGCGACAAATACCCAAGATAGCGTTAGCATTGGCCCCATCATAATAGAGCAAGCCCCCTGCTTGGTGAATAATTTCCGCAACTTTTAAAATATGCTCATCAAATAAGCCAAGAGTATTTGGATTAGTGATCATTAAGCCTGCAGTATCATCCCCCACAACCTTAGATAAAGCATCAATATCAATATTTCCGCGCTCATCAGATTTCACCACAACTGTCTCATAGCCGACTAAACTAACAGAAGCTGGGTTGGTCCCGTGAGATGAGTCAGGTACAATGATTTTGTCCTTTGTCCTGTGTCCTTTGTCATTATGAAAAGCTTTCATCATCAATAGGGCTGTCAGCTCGCCGTGAGCCCCTGCAGCAGGTTGAAAAGTAAAGGCTTTAAAACCAAAAATCGCACACAAATATTGTTCAAAGTTATAAAGCAGCTCAAGTATCCCTTGAATCTCTTCCCCTGGTTGATTTGGATTAAGATTGGTAAAACCTTCAAGTTTGGCAATCTCTTCATTAACCTTAGGGTTGTATTTCATGGTGCAGGAACCAAGCGGATAAAAGCCGCTGTCCACGCCAAAGTTCCTGCGGGATAAATTGGTAAAATGCCTGACAAGATCAACTTCTGAGAGCTCTGGAAGTTTTAATTCTTTGCGAATTAACTCGGGCGGCAAAAGTTTTTCTATATCTTCAAGAGGAACATCGCTATCCGGCAGGGAATAGCCGATCCTGCCAGATTTACTCTTTTCAAAAATTAATGGTTCAAAAGCCACTCTTTGATCCTTTCCGCGATAATTTTAGTCCCCCCCACGCCACCATTCAACGCAATCCCTTTTTCTCCCATCTGCTTCATTTTATCAGGAGTTCGCAGCAGTAACAACATAACTTCGGCAATCTTTTCTGGAATATCTGGTGGAAGCAATATTTGCGCCCCTGCTAAAAATTTATCATGATGCCATTTAACAAAGGCCTCTTCGCGGCTAGCACCCCCGCCCCAAAAAGAGACCAAAGGTTTCCCCAACCCCGCCGCTTGTTCATTCCCTGTCCCTGACAAACCCAAAACTAGATCGGCGCAATGAAGCGCGTCACCAAATTTTTGTGTCACCACCCAATTAGCTCGACCAGCAACAGCTTTCAAAAATTCATCCGGCAAGGTCTTAGGGCTAAGCGCAAAAATAACATTAATTGGTTTTTGTTTATTAACCAATTCTAATATCTGGACAACCTTGGACAAATTATTAAAAGCTGGCTCGCGAGTTCCCGGCAAAACAGTAATAGTTGGTCGATCTTTTATTAAATTGAAATCATCACCTGAAATCATCACTGCATCCATATAAGGGTTGCCAAAAAACTCTACTTTAAATTCTGGCAAGTGGGTCCATGTTCTCCAGCGGGAAAAGATCATGGCCGCGTATTTTTTTAAAAAGTGTTTGGCCAGGGGATCAAAATGCGAAGCTGTGACCCAAAGATAAACAAGTGGTTTCTTAACAAAAATACCAGCAATCATGGTGCTTAAATAATCACCAGTGCAAACAACCAGGTCAAACTTTTTTCTCTGGCGAAAAAGTGACCAAGCCTTTTTTAAATAAAGACTAATTGCCCCTGCCCTAATCTCATCCCAAACTTTAAACTCCTCGCCAAACGTTATCCCTTGGCTGGGGAGCTCTCGGCAGGGAGCGAGAATTGGTATATTGAGAGCGCGGTAAGGATTACCAAGGCCGACAATCGGCAAGGCGGCGAGGTCAAAGCCAGAAAGCTCTTTCGCCAGATTTGCCCCAACAGTATCTTCGGCAAATCCATTGGAAAGAAAGAGGATGCGTTTTCCCTTAGATAATGGCTTTTTGGCTCTCTGGATCAAAGAAGTGCAGTTTCCTTAAATTAATAACTATCTGGAATTTATCACCAGCATTAACATCGCATAGGCCGCCAACCCGGGCAATAAGCGGGACCTTATCAACATGAACGTAAAGATAAGTTTCTGCTCCAATAATCTCGCGAAAATCAACCACACTCTCAAAGGTTATTTTTTCATTGATCCAACCAGATGAATTAGTATCCCAAATATTTTCTGGCCTAATCCCAAAAGTAATTTCCTTGTCTACGTAAGACGCCAGCAAATGGGAAATGTCTTTAGGCACCAACAGCTTAAAGCCTTCTGATTCAAACGTATAGTCATCGCTCCCTTGCTTACTAATTTTCCCCTTAACAAAATTCATTGGCGGACTGCCGATAAACCCAGCCACAAAGCGATTGTCAGGTTTTGTATAAACAGTCAATGGATTTTCAACCTGCTGAAGCTCTCCCTTTAAGATAACAGAGACCCGCTGCCCCAAGGTCATCGCTTCAACCTGGTCATGGGTTACATAAATAACTGTTGCCTTAAGGGTTTTATGCAAGCGCTGCAGCTCAGCCCGCATCTGCACGCGCAATTTGGCGTCTAAATTGGAAAGCGGTTCATCCATTAAAAAGACCTCGGGCCGGCGCACAATCGCTCTGCCTACCGCCACCCGCTGTCTTTGCCCCCCGGAGAGCTGCTTAGGATAACGACCGAGCAAATCAGCCAGCCCTAAAATCTCAGCCGTCTCATTGACCCGAGTCTCAATCTCCTTTTTAGGAAGCTTGCGCAACTTAAGACCAAAGGCCATATTCTCATAAACCTTCATGTGCGGATAAAGCGCGTAATTTTGAAAAACCATCGCAATATCGCGATCTTTAGGCGGGACATCATTGATCAAACGATCACCAATATAGATCTTACCGCTAGTTATCTCTTCTAGCCCGGCGATCATCCGTAAAGTAGTAGTTTTTCCGCAACCAGATGGGCCAACTAAGACCATAAATTCCTGGTCATTGATCTCAAGGTTAATATCCTTGACCGCGACAACGTCATCAAACTTTTTGCAAACATTCTCAAGCCGTACCTTTGCCATACTTAAGTCTCCCTTCTAAAAATGAATTATATCACAATATGATTATAACTTTTTAGATAAATTTGCGAGTTCAATAGCTGATTGCGCGGCAGAAAACCCTTTGTTCCCTGATTTTGCCCCGGCCCGCTCCAGCGCTTGCTCAAGCGTATCAGTCGTCAAAACCCCAAAAATAATCGGGACATTGGTCGCTAAAGAAACACTGGCAATACCTTTGGAGACCTCGGCAGCCACATAATCAAAGTGGGCTGTCCCGCCGCGGATAACCGCTCCCAAACAAACAACCGCGTCATAATCTTTAGCCATTTTTTTCGCTACCAGCGGCATCTCAAACGCCCCAGGGACCCAAGCAACATCAATGCTATTT
>JBDRMQ010000043.1:0-3985 GCA_043811955.1 bacterium
TGGGGAAATGAGTTTGGAAAAGGCAATGGAATATTTTGATCTATCTCTGAAAAAAGACAATGATAGCTATGTTATTACTGGGATTCCCAAGGAGAGAAACAAGTTTATGAGCAAGATGGAATTTTATCTTGATAGCAAGCGCTGGGTACCGACTAAGATATTAATGTATGGAGGCAACGGTAAGCTTTTAAGCCGATCTGAGATTGAGTATGTTAGGGTCAAGGGGCCAGGGTCCAGGGGCCAGGAAGAACTGTGGGTGCCAGAAAAAAACTCTTCAGTTGTTAATACGCCGATGGGGAAGATGGAGATCGAGATGGTTTACAGCAATATCAAGGTTAATCAAGGGATAAAGGATGAGGTGTTTAGGGTTGAGTAGATTATTAACTAATGGGAGTGGTGGGTGTTATGAAGTCTTATGTAGCGATTAAATTAAAGACAATAATCATAGTTTTTATAATAATCTTTTTTGTTTGTTTAAGTGTTAGTCGCCTTAGCCTCAATAGTCTTTTTGAAATAAAGTCATTTTATTGGCAGCTTTGTGTTGAGCCGCGTATGGATGATGCTATAACAAGAACTATAGATAGTTTAATTAAATATAAGGTTAGTAAAGCAATTAAGTTGCGCACTGCTGGAAGAAAATACCAGCCTGTTGAGACGTATGCTATTACTGGTTTTGAGCCGGTGACTTTTAGAAGTAGGTTGGAAAACGGATATGCGGATGGTTCCTTGCATCTTTTGGAATTTCTTCAGGGTCGGGATTTAATTTTATAGGATGAATCAGATGTTTTTGATGTGGCGTTGAATAAAAGCTTTGAGTTTGTTGTTGGACCGTGTATTTATCCCAACCATGATTGGAAAGTTCTTGAAGTAAAAGATTCTAATAATGAAAATTTCACTTTGCCGCAGGGCTTATCTAAGGCTGTTCTGTTTTCAATTATTGAAGAAAAAAATCTTTCTAAGAGAAAATACAAGGTCTTTTGGGCTGTAGCTTATGAGGGAGAAAGGGTAACTAAAGAAAATGAAGGGTAAAAAGATTACAAAGCAAGGCAGCTACAAAAAACTTATTAACTCTGTAGGAGTTTTGCTAGATCAGTCTCGGCAAAAGGCCTTTCAAGCGGTCAATACTATATTGGTGGAAACATACTGGGGAATTGGTCGGTATATAGTGGTATATGAGCAGGAAAATAAGGAGAGGGCAGAATACGGCTCGCAGCTTTTAGATGTTTTAGCTAGAGATTTAAAAGAACGTTATGGCAAGGGATTTTCTCGTAGGAATGTATTAAATATGCGAACTTTTTACTTAGCATATTCAAAATGGCAGGCAGTGCCTGCCAAATTGACTTGGACCCATATTGTTGCGCTTATTTCAGTTGAAGACGATTTTGCCAGATCATTTTACGAAAAAGAATGTGTTGTTAACCATTGGAGCAGTCGCCAACTGGAGCGTCAGATAGATTCAATGCTCTTTGAGCGGTTGGCCTTGAGTAAGGACAAAAAGGGCATCATTAGGCTGGCCAAAAAAGGACAGGTTGTTGAAAAAGCTGAAGATATTATTAAGAGTCCGTATATTCTTGAGTTTTTGGGGATGCAGGAAGACTACAGGTTCTCGGAGAAAGAACTGGAACAAAACATTATTAATAATATGCAGCACTTTTTGCTGGAATTAGGAAAGGGCTTTTCTTTTGTTGCCCGCCAATTTCGCATCACCTTAAATAATAAGCATTTTTATATTGATCTTGTGTTTTATCACCGTGTTTTAAAGTGTTTTGTGCTGATTGATTTAAAGAGGGGAACGGTCAACCATCAAGATGTAGGCCAGATGAACTTATATTTGAACTATTTCAAAAAAGAAGAAATGGCTGAGGATGACAATGAGCCGATTGGTATTGTCTTGGGGGCAAAAAAGGATCATGTGCTGGTTGAATATGCATTGGGAGGGATATCAAACAAGCTGTTTGCTTCAAAGTATAAGCTGGCGTTGCCGGATAAGAAGTTGCTGCAAAGAAGATTAGAAAATGTTGTTAGGGGGCAGAGGAAGTAAGGATGACTAAAAAAGAGATAATATTGGTAGTTTCAAGTAAAACAGGCAAAAATGTTTTGTTTGTTTTAGATGATTTGCAGGCGTTAACTTTGCCAGAGGCGATTAAGAAGACGGAAAAGGGCGAAATTTCTGGGGTGCATCTGGTTAAGGGGAGCAGCGGCTTGTATTTGAGGGCCAGTCCAAATGCTAGCCAAAAAGACAATCTGGATTCTTTAGTTGTCTCTTTAAGTGGGGTAACAAAAATAAATATGCTGGAAAACTCAGCAGTTTTTAATAAGTACCGTAAAAGAAAAGAACAGGTTCTGAAGGAATTAGAAAATAGGGGAGAGAAGCTTATCTTTGTCGATGGCCGGCCCAAAGAGACCGA
The DNA here is from genome assembly GCA_043811955.1 of bacterium. Lineage (GTDB taxonomy): Bacteria > Margulisbacteria > WOR-1 > O2-12-FULL-45-9 > O2-12-FULL-45-9 > JBDRMQ01. The sequence continues at coordinate 2,409 of JBDRMQ010000043.1, forward strand.
AAAAAGGGTTTTTTCTTATTTGTCACAATACAAAGAGTTAATACTTTCGGCAGCAGATGGATTAAAGGTTGATAAGTATCTTTTGGGAGCGATCCTGATAGATGAGTATTTGCGCCTAGATAGGACTGATGAGTGGCGGGATAAGCTAGCGGTCTTGGGGTTTTGCACTTCAGTTGGCATTGCTCAAGTTATGATTGCAACAGCCAGAAACTTAGTCCGCAAAGGATTTTATCCTGCTGATCCAAGCAATAAAGATATCTCACCAGGAAAAATTGATAAAGTTTCAGGGGAAAAGTTGTATAGGTATCTTAGCGATCCCAAAAACTCAATTTATTTTGTGGCAGCGAAAATCAACCAAATTAAAAAAGAACGCTTCCAAGAATATGATTTAAGTAATTTAGCGGTTTTGGCTGGTTTGTATTCTGGCAGCAAGCCTGATGATTCTGGTAAGCCGAGTTCTCGCGGTCAGCAAATTTCAGGTGAGTTCTACAAAATAGCAAAGAATGTTTTGGGAAAATGAGATTCAAAATGAATTGGAACTTTTTATTGTTACTAAGCGTATTAACCCTTGTGTATATGTGCGTTAATGCAAATCTAGATCAATCCAGAGCCCTAATGATAAAGCATTATATATATTTATTGTTATTTTCTTGCTTGTTTATATTGCTACCCAAAAGGATTTTATTGCTTTTGGTCGGGGGAATGTTGCTTTTGCCAGTCGCATATTTTCTTTTCTTTTACTTTTATAACCCATTCATTACCGGAGATCGTAGTTTATATGTTCATCCCGCGGGTTTGTATCGATTTCAACACCCGTCTTCTTGGCGGGCTTCAAAAAGACAAAATGGGATTATAGAAACAGTGTATTTTGGAAAGATATTTGATGAGAAAGATCGTTATAAGTGGAATTATGCAGATAATTCCGTTGATATCAGTCGTTATTCTCAAGAAGGCTTCTCCCATAAAACCGATACTGCTCCCCGAGGTTGTGAAAAGAGAAGTGAGCTTAAGATAGGGAATCATCAGGCCGAAGTATTTTATTGTAGAGATTGGGGGAGTAGTTTCAGCGCTTCTTTTGTTTTAATTAGAATATCGACCGATGAAGATCTTTATGAAATTGAAATTTGCCGCGTTTGGAACGATGAAGGGATAATTAATCCCCACGCTATTTCGCCAGAGCGATTATTGAAAAAAGCTTTGCCAATTTTGGAAACGCTTAAGATTGGGCAAGGGGATAAAGGATGAGGTGTTTAGGGTTGAATAATAGGAGGTTTGAGATGAATAGTAAAAAAATGGGGTCATCTCCTTATCGAGTGGGTAAAAACGGCTCAATTTAAAGCTCCTCTAACATACAGGTTAGGACTTTCAGCTCTAAATATTCCTCGTCCCTTAGCCCGTACGATCGTCTCTGGATAACACGAATTTTGTTGTTTAACCCTTCCACAAAACCCAGCGGCACCTTGTTCTCTGGCTTGCTGTAAGCTGCTATCCCGTCCCAGTGCCTCTCGATCATTTTGACGAAATTCTCGTAAGGTTTCAATCGTTGCCATTTTAAGGCGCGCTTCCAGTTCTCGAAG
>JBDRMQ010000044.1:0-2326 GCA_043811955.1 bacterium
AGTTGAAACAGTAGCCTACGAACTTTTAGGCGAGGCGCAAAAATTAGCCAAAGATTTAAAAACCTATGTTGGGGCAGTTTTATGCGGCGGGGAAAACATTGAAGAAGAAGCTGCCCACCTCTTTGCTTACGGCGCAGACAAGGTTTACCTGCTGCATCACGATGAATTAAAAGATTATAAGTCCCTGCCCTACACCAGAGCAGTGGCAGAGCTGCTGCAAAAAGAAAAGCCAGAGATATTTTTACTTGGCGCAACCACCATGGGGCGCGATTTAGCTGCAAGATTAGCAATTAGAATCGGCGCAGGGCTGACAGCAGACTGCACTGGTCTTGATATTGATAAAGAAAAGAAAATTCTACGCCAGACCCGCCCGGCCTTTGGCGGCAACATCATGGCCACGATCATTTCTCCTAACAATCGGCCGCAAATGGCCACTGTCCGGCCAAAGGTTTTTAAAAAGTCCCAAATCCCCAATCCCAAGTCCCCAGATGGCAACGTTATTAAATTCAAGCCAGTAATCAATGAAGAAGACTTAGTAGTTAAGCTTTTAGAAATCATTAAAGATGAAAGCGTCAAGGTTAATCTTCAAGAAGCAGAAATTATCGTCTCCGGCGGTCGCGGCCTGGGTGATCCTAAGAATTTTAAACTTGTTGAAGATTTAGCTAAAGTTTTGGGCGGCGCAGTTGGCGCTTCAAGAGCAACTGTTGACGCAGACTGGATTTCGGCTCATCACCAAGTCGGCCAAACCGGCAAAACCGTAGCACCGAAACTATATATTGCCTGTGGTATTTCAGGAAAAATCCAACATTTAGTCGGTATGCAAGGCTCTGACACGATTATCGCCATCAACAAAGACTCTGATGCCCCTATTTTCAAAGTTGCCACTTATGGAATTGTTGGGGATGTACTGGAATACCTGCCGCTGTTGACCAAGAAACTGCAAGCACTAGGCTAACTAGTTAATAAATTCCAAATAGTTTTCTTTGTTTACCACAAAATATTTCGCTTGAGGATAAGTTGCCAACCAATCTTTAGGTGCTCTCCCCTCTTTTTTGCCTAATTTAATCTCATAACCAAACAAAGCCCCCTCCCTCTCCTCAATCAAATCTATCTCTTTTTGATCATAAGTCCTCCAAAAATAATTATTAGCCAATATCTGTTGATACTCTTGCTTTTTTATTCTTTCGGCAATAATATAGTTTTCCCAAAGCATCCCCGCATCATCTCTTAAATTTAATGGGTTAAAATTATTTATCAGCGCGTTCCTTATGCCTAAATCAAGAAAATAATAACGCGAGGTTTTTGAAACTTCTTTTTTTAAGTTCCTACTAAAACCAGATAAACGAAAAAGGACAAAAGCTTGCTGCAGCAGATCTAAATAACGATCAACTGTATTTTTACTCATGCCTAACTGGGTTCCGAGCTCATTACACGAGACCTCTTTGCCAATTTGAAAAGCTAGCAACTGGAGCAAACGCAGTATTTTATCAGAATGCCGGAGACCATCAAGTTCCAATATATCCTTGTACAAGTAAGAACTAACAATTTCTTTAAGATATTGTCCCCTCATTTGATTATCTTGATTTATTATTATCTCTGGATATGAACCATAAATTAGACGGCTGTCAAGATTGGCCATTGTCTGGTGCAAATCCTCAAGCTGCTTGATCTCAAGCTGTGCCAAAGGGAACATCCTTAAAACAATCTTCCTCCCTGTCAAAGGCTCTCCAATATTCTGGGCCAGGTCAAAAGAGGATGAACCAGTAGAAATAACCTTTATCCCCATAATGTGATCAACAATCAATTTTAAGTTAAGGCCGATATTTTTTATCTTTTGGGCTTCATCAATAATTAGCAGCTTATTACTCCCAATAAAATTCTTAAGTTTTTCGATTGACTGGCTGCTCAAACTATCTTGAACCGTAATGTCCTCACCTGTCACAAAAAGATAATCCCCTTCTACTTGTTCAATAAATTTTTTGAGCAACGTTGTCTTTCCACAGCGACGAGGACCATAGATAACCATGACTTTATTATCCACTAGCCTTTTTTTCAAGTTTTCTAGCTGTTTTTGAGGAATATACACCAAAGTCACCCCTTTTACATAAATTAAGTCAATCAACTGACTATATTATATCAAACTGGGGCTACTCGGTCAATGAGCAAAAAGTTAACGCCCATTCCAGCGGCAACAAACATAAGCGTGGATGAAGTTAGTTATCTCAAGTATCATCGCTACTTAACCAATGTGGTTGATGTTGACAGGAAAGTTGTAATTTGGAACGAGCGTGGCAGAAAGACCGAAATATTAGACAAATATTACGAG
>JBDRMQ010000045.1:0-8132 GCA_043811955.1 bacterium
TGCAGCAGCGCCGCAAAGATTACGAGGCTAAGATCGCTGAGCTGGAAAAAAGCTCCCAAGAGCTTGAGGTCTTGATTTTAAAGAAGGTCGCGGCCAGCAAAGGGACAAAGGTTAAGGGGACCGGGGTGCTGGCTTGGCCGGCTGAGGGGAGAATCACTTCCCGTTACGGGTATCGGCGGCACCCGCTGTGGGGCGGGCGCAATTTTCACCGAGGCATTGATATCGCGGCCAAGCATGGGACGCCGATCAAGGCGGCTGATGCTGGCGAGATAATTTTCGCTGGCTGGTGGGATGGCTATGGCAAGGCAATTGTTATTGACCATGGCCAGAAGACGACTACTGTTTACGGGCATATGTCGAGGCTTTATAAAAAGGTTGGCCAAGCAGTGGCCAAAGGACAGACGATCGGTTTGATGGGGAGCACTGGTTATTCAACTGGGCCGCATGTGCACTTTGAGGTGCGAAAAAGTGGCAAACCAACCGACCCGATGCCGTATTTAAATTAAGAGGGGGAAGAAGAAATGAAGAAAAAACTAATTTTGATAAGCTTGATGATCCTGATTGTTTCTGGGCTGTTTATTCGGACTGGAGTAGCGCAAGGGGGATTGGAGAGAAGGCTAGAAACGTATTTACAGGTCCTTGACATTGTGAAGAGCGACTTTGTTGAGGAGAAAGTCGATGACCAGCAGTTGGTTTACGGTTCCATTCGCGGTCTTCTTTCGGCCCTTGATGACCCGTACACCCGTTTTGTGGAGCCTAAGGCTTACAAGGAGATGCAGGTGCGCATGAGCGGGTCTTATTCTGGGATTGGGATTTATATTGGAATGAAAGAGAAAGCCTTAACTGTAATTTCGCCAATTGATGGAACCCCCGCGAATAAAGCAAAACTTAAGGCTAGCGACCAAATTGCCACCATTGACGGCAAAAAGACCAAGGATATGGCGCTGGAAGAGGCGGTCGGTTTAATCCGGGGGCCCAGGGGGACCAAGGTTGTCTTGGGGATCTTGCGCAAAGATTGGCAGGAGCCAAAAGACTTTGCGATTGTTCGCGATAGCATCAAGATAAAATGTCTTAAAGTTAAAACCGTTGACAAAGATATCGCCTACATTAAGCTCAATACTTTTGAAAATTTAAGTGCTGCTCAAGAGTTTGAAAAAGAGGTCAGGGCGGCCCAGGCCAAGAAAGGGTTGATTATTGACTTGCGAGGCAATGGCGGCGGGCTTTTGCAAAACGCGATTGAAATAGGGAGCTTATTTATTGATGATGGATTAATTGTCCAAACTGTTGATCGAGAAGGGCGATTGGAAGAGCTTAAATCTCGCGGTCGAGTGATTTGGCGCAAACCAGCGGTTGTTTTAATTAACGAAGCCTCTGCTTCAGCTTCGGAAATTTTAGCCGGGGCCATGCGAGACAATAAAGTGGCAAAACTGGTGGGGACAAAATCTTTTGGCAAAGCTTCTGTTCAAAATGTGAGGCGCCTTAATGACGGCTCGGCCTTGTTGGTCACCGTCGCAAAATACCGCACCCCTAATGGAGAAGATATTAGCAAAAAAGGGATTGCCCCCGACATAGAAGTTGTCATGACCACGGCTGAAGTTGAGGCCTTAATTGAATCAGAGGACGATGCGGACGATCCCCAGCTGCGAAAAGCGATTGAAACCGTGAGGCAATTAATAAAGGAAGGCTTAAATGGATAAGATGCTAGAAATGGCCCTGAATATGCCGGAGATGCTCCTTGGGGCATATGGCCTTGGCCTTAATGGTGCTTTTAAGAAAGGCCAGAAAATAAAAAATATTGTCATTTCTGGGATGGGGGGCTCGGCAATCGCGGGCGATATTGTGGCCGCTCTTTTTTGGGACAAGGTCTGTCTGCCGATTTTTGTGGAACGCGGTTACCACTTGCCGGCCTTTGTTGACGCAAGCTCTCTGGTCTTTATCCTTTCTTATTCTGGCGAGACAGAAGAGACCTTGTCTATTTTCAAGGAGGCCAGGGCTTGCCGGGCCAAGATTGTTTGTGTTACTTCCGGCGGCCAGGTAAAAAACATTGCCAAAAAACAAAAGCTCCCTTATTTCCTGGTCCCGGCTGGATTGCAGCCAAGGGCGGCCCTTGCTTACCTCTTGGTCCCGATCTTGAAAGTTTTTTCGGACCTTGGCCTTTACCCCAGCTTAAAAAAAGACCTGGACGAAGCCTTGAATATCTTAGCCGCGCAAAAAAACGAAAACACAGCTGGCCAGCTTGCTAAAACAATTTGCCGCAAGACCCCGGTCATTTTAGCCTCGAATGGACTGACCAAAGCCGTGGCCATCAGGTTGAAAGCTCAATTTAGCGAAAACAGCAAGATTACTTCAATGTTTTCCGTTTTTCCAGAGCTTTGCCACAACGAGATCGTAAGTTTAGCCGCACTTGAGCGGAGCCAGCATAATTTTTGCCTGCTAATGTTGCGGGACCCGGGGGAGCCAAAAAGATTAAATAAGCGGATTGAAATTACTAAATCTTTGATCGGCAGCCAGGTTGGCGGTATCCATGAGATTTGGGCAAAAGGGGAATCTCGCTTGGCGAAAATTCTTTCGCTGACCTTTTTCGCCGATCTTTTAAGCGTTTATCTTGCCTTAGAGCTTGGCCAAGATCCAAGCCAGATCGAGGTTATTACTCGCTTGAAAAAAGAACTGGCCAGATGAAAGCAATAATTATTGCCGGCGGCTTTGGCACCAGGCTGCGTCCCTTGACCCATAATACTCCTAAGCCAATTGTGCCGGTTGTTAACCGGCCTTTTGTTGTCCATCAAATAGAACTTTTAGCCGCCCATGGGGTTGATGAAGTGGTACTTAACCTTCATTATTTATCTCATGAAATAAAAAAACTTTTAGGCGACGGCCGTGCTTTCGGCCTTAAAATTTATTATTCTATCGAGGAGACCCCGCTGGGGACTGCCGGCGCGGTTAAAAATGCCGAAGAGTTTTTTGGCAGCGAGCCAATGCTGGTCTTTAACGGCGATGTGCTTTGCGATATTAATATTTCTCAAATGGTTAACTTCCATTATGACAAAGGGGCCATCGTGACCCTGGCCTTGACTGAAGTTGATGACCCGACCCCTTTTGGCCTGATCATTACAGACGAGAACGCTCGGGTCAAGAAGTTTATTGAAAAGCCGGGCTGGGATATTGTTACTGCCAGGACAATTAATGCCGGCCTTTATGTTGTTGACCCTAAGATCTTTGCCGATGTGCCAAAGGACAAACCTTACTCATTTGAACGCCAGCTTTATCCCGCTCTTTTAGAAAAAGGGGCCCCTATTTACGGCTTTCTTTCCAATGCTTATTGGCTTGATATTGGTAATCCGCAAAAATACAAAGAAGCGCACCAGGCAATTTTGCATGGAGAGGTCGCCGTGAAAATCGCAGGGACAAAGAGCAGCTCAAAATTTTGGCTGGGTAAAGAGGTTGAAATTGCTTCTTCGGTAAGTTTCCTTGGACCTTGTGTGATCGGAGATAGGGTTAAAATTGGCGGCAAAACAGAACTGGTTGATTCTGTTGTTATTGGCGATCGCGTCGTGGTGGGGGAGCATTGCAGCCTTGATCGTGCTATTATTTGGAGCGAGACCAAAATTGGGGACCGGGTCAAGCTGGCTGATTGTGTGATTGGCAAGAAATGCGTAATTGAAGATGATGTTATTATTGATCGGGGGATTGTTTTGGCTGACGGCTCAGTAATTAAAAAAGGGACAAGGATGGTTGATTAAATGTTTGGCATAACTTCCAGAGAAGATCTTCAAGCCGTAATTGTTGGCCAGCAATTTAAATTACATCCCGAACAGGAAGCTGTTGTTGGTCAAATAATCAATGAAGTCTCTTTAAAAGGGGACAAGGCTTTAGTTGATTTGACGAAAAAGTTTGATAAAAAAGGTTTCTCCAAAAAAGAATTAAAGATTACCCCAGCCCAAATTGAGGCTGCCGCGGGACAGGTGGTTGACGGTTTTAAGGCTTCTTTAGCCAAGGCAATTGAGAATATTAAGGCTTTTCATAAAAAGCAACACCCTGATGAATGGTTTGAAACCTTGCCGCTGGATGTTGTCCTGGGACAGCGAGTTATTCCCTTGAACCGGATAGGGGTTTATGTGCCCGGCGGCCTGGCTAGTTATCCATCTTCTGTTTTAATGGGGGCAATCCCAGCCCAAGTAGCCGGGGTCGCTGAAGTGGTGATTGTTTCTCCGCCGCCAATTAATCCGCATGTTTTAGTGGCGGCGGCCGAGCTGGGTATCTCTGAAATTTACCAAGTTGGTGGAGCTCAGGCAATTGCTGCCTTGGCCCTTGGGACAGAGACAATTCCCAGGGTTGATAAAATAGTCGGCCCAGGCAATATTTTTGTTACTTTAGCTAAAAAAATGCTTTATGGTTTAGTTGACATAGACAGCTTGGCCGGCCCTTCTAATGTGGTTATTATTGCCGACAAAGATGCCGAGCCAGAGTTTATTGCCGCGGACCTTTTGGCCCAAGCGGAGCATGATCCAGCGGCCTTTGCTGTTTTAATGAGCGACTCTAAAGAAATCATTGAAAAGACTTTGGCTGAGCTAGAAAAGCAGCTGCCGAAGCTTTCTCGCCAGGAGATTGTTAAGCAAGCGGAGATCAAGCTCTTATTCGTTTCCTCAATTGATGAAGCAGTGGAAATTTCTAATCAGATTGCCCCAGAGCATTTGGAGCTAATGATTGGCTCACCGCAGCGGGTTTTAGAAAACATTAAGAATGCAGGGGCTGTTTTTCTTGGTCCACATTCGCCTGTGCCTGTTGGTGATTATTTAGCTGGGCCAAGCCATGTTTTGCCAACTGGCGGGACAGCTCGCTTTGCTTCGCCGCTGGGTGTTTATGATTTTGTCAAAACCCAGAGTATTATTGGTTACACCAAGCCAGCACTTAAAAATGTCTGGAAAGACATTAAGCTGCTGGCTGAAATTGAAGGCTTAGATGCTCATGCCAGAGCAGTTGACGTGCGCTTCTCTTAGGCCCAAACCCCTCTAATTTTTATAGAAAAACACTGTCCCGCCTCTACATAATATAATAGTTGTTGCGGGATCCCGCCCTTGGCGGGGAAATTTTTTGGTATATAGTGAAATTTTTTAGATATACAAGCGATATATTTGTGTAAGATTTAGTTTAAAAATTGGAGGGAAGAGTATGAGTTGTACAGGAGTTGGCGGATGCGTTAATTATTATTATAATGCTTTAGGAAACACTTTTCGGGAATCAATTGCTGCTTCAGCAGAAGGGGGGGCGGTTGGTTGTGTTTGGGGTGGAGAAACCCCGCCGCTTCGGCCAACTGATGCTGATGTTGATATTGATATTGTTGATGCTGATGTGGAGATTGATGGCGATGTTGTTGCTGACGGTGATGCTGATATTGATGTGGATGGAGATTCAGAGATTGATGGTGACGTTGGCTCAGACGGTGATGTAGATGGGGATGTTGATGCTGACAGTGATGCTGATATTGATGTGGATGGAGATTCAGAGATTGATGGTGACGTTGGCTCAGACGGTGATGTAGATGGGGATATTGATGCTGACAGTGACATTGATGTTGAAGATGGTGACATAGAGGAAGACGCTGACGTTGAAGAAGATGCTGATATCGATGAAGAGACACCAATTATTTGTGATACCCCGCCAGGCGCGGCAGGTTTAACTGCCCCAACCAATGGAGCGATGGATGTGTCAACCTTACCTACTTTTAACCTGGCGGACGCAATTGACCCAGACACGGCAACCGGAGACAGAATTGAGTCTTATTTTATTGAAATTAGCCGTGCTTCTGACTTTGGCGCAGCTACGACAGTCCGGATTGATATTGGCTTAGTTAATCCTTACACTTTGCAACCAGGGGATATTACAGATGCAATCGGCCTTGTTGGAGAGCGCCTTTTAAATGGTATGGAGTATTTTTGGCGAGCCAGGGCTGTTGATAGCTGCGGGCTGGAAACTCCAGCGCTTGCTGCTGGCTACAGCTCTTTTACCACGGCTGAGTTTTGTCATGCCGATCCAACAGCTGCTGCGCCCGCTATGCCACTTGACGGCGCCCTTGCCCAACCAATTCCTGTAGATGTTGTTTTCAACCAGTCAACAGACCCAGATGTTGGTGATAGCCGCGCTTATACTATTTTAATTGGAACGGCAGTTGATGCGCTGGGGAATATTATTGATCCGACTGAAGTGAGCGTACCCGACAGTGCTGTGCCGGCTGATCCAGCTGCTTCAGTTACTTACACTGTTATTCCGGCTGACTATGACTTTGCCTTTGAAACCCTTCATTATTGGGCAGTGGCGACTACTGATAGTTGCGGCAATCGAGTGGTGAGTGACGCCGTAAGCTTTACGACTGAGGCACATTGTTCTCATCCCCCCGAAGCCGGCACTGTTTCTTTTGGCGGACCATCGGGAGATGGGATCTCTGTTAATGGAACAGACGTTACTTTTAGCTTAACCTTGCCATTGGAGCTAGATCGACTAAGAGGGGATGTAACCCATGTTGTTTTAGAGATTGATACTGTAGACACATTTGATTCTGGCGCGGCTGGGGTTGCTCTGATCTCTTTTGATGCTGGTGAGAATGCCGCCTCTTTTGAGCTGCCTCTTGGTACGGTTTTTGAATACAACACCCATTATTATTATCGATATTATTTATATGATAACTGTGGTCTTGGATTCTATACTGATGCTGCTGGAATTCCTAATGGTGAGTTTACGACTGAGAGGGAGTGTATGACAGATTCTTTTGAAGATACAACTTTTTCAGCGCCGACCCACTCCTCAGTTGAGGTTAATCGCTTAGGGGCCTTGGTTTTAACTCGAGATGAGAGCGCTTGGGCTTGTTTTGATTTTTCTAGCGATTACCCAGATGCTTTAGGCTGGACAGAAAATGCTACCTCAGGTTGGACAATAAGGGATAATACCGCAGGCTCCCTACGTTTATCAACAATTGGTTTAGATTCATATGGGCGTTTTGAAATTGATCCTGATTGGGACGCTGATGCTGGCTGGGGTGGCAACTGGATGTTACGAGCGGTAGCTCAATTGGTGAGCACAGAAGGGACAAGCGGGGCTACCATCAGAATAAAAGATGGTTCTCATGGCATTGATTTTCGTTTGCAGCCTGCCATGATTATCGAGAATTATACAGGAGAGAGATTTGCGATGGACCCAGCCGCAGACTTTTATGAATACTTAATTGCGGCCAATAATCCAGACTATTCAATTTTTGTTGGTGGCACAGAAAGAATTTCTGGCACGTTAAGGGTTGCCGCAGATCCTCAATCAGTTTGGTTTGGTGATCTGGCTGGCGTAAATGATGGTGACGTTCGTTGGAGAGAGATTTGCTGGTATCCAAACAATGTGCTCCCATATAATGGTTCTGGGACTTACACGACTGTGATAATTGATGGGACAGGGAATTTTGAGTCTTGGGGAGCTCTTTCTTGGGTTCCTGTGACCCCAGCCGATTCATCCATTACCATGCGTTTTTGTTCATCAGATAACTCTGACATGAGTGCTGCCAGGTGTTTGCCCGGGTTGACAACCCATCTTGGAGAAGATATTCCTGCAGATCACACAGGTAGATACGCACAAGTCCAAGCAACCTTGAATGCTACTAGTGATCAAATTTCTACCCCACAGCTACTTGGGATAACGCTTGGCTGGTTAACCTGTGAATAGTTAATTAATTATTAGGTAATTGAAAGTAATGGTGTGATCTGCCGCAATCCCGTCATCGGCAGCTTTGACAATGAAGAAACCCTCTGCCCTATCAGCTACCTTTAAAGCTTCGTCAAGCGGGTTATCCCCAACTGGGGTCAAAAAAATTATGCTATTAACAGTAGCAGCGGTATTCTCCACGCTGACCCCATCCGCATGGCTTGTTAATGTTGCTGTTCCTACGCAAAACCCATTCCCAGTGCCACTTGTTGCTAATGTTTTTATCGTTAGCAGCCCTGTAGTGCTAATCGCAATATCACTAGCCAAATCCTCGGCAGCAATTGTGTTGTCTTTAATATCCGTGCTCGCAATTGTCCCATCATCAATATCAGCACTAACAATAGTTTCATCAAGAATGTCAGCGCTCGCAATTGTCCCATCAGTGATTTTTG
>JBDRMQ010000046.1:0-3766 GCA_043811955.1 bacterium
CCTCAACAACAAAATACGAGTGATTCAGCGCAGGTCTTATGGATTGAGAGACGAAGAGTATTTAAGACTGAAAATCTTAACTTGTATGCTGGAGGCCATTTAAATTGAGCCATTTTTACCCACTCGATTGCCCGAAGAGCCAGTTTTTTTGATTTAAGTCTGTCTTCTGATCCAGTACACGCGCGAAGATTTGGCCCGGCTGTTTTTGAAATCCCAATTGATAACTTAACAAGGCAGAAAACACTTGAGGCTGAAAGTTTTATCTCTTTAAGTCAGGATTATTTAGCCTCAGACGATTATGACGACGACGACCGTATGTTTCTGCGCACTTTGTTATTTAAAAATGGGAGATGGGGAGTTATTAATAATAAATTATTCTTATATCATGGAAATGAAAAAATGCGCCATTGTTTTGCAATTAATTTGAGATTCGAATCCAATCGGTTTAAGGCTGATTTTGCTGGCATCGATTCATTAGCAGCGCTGCCCGGTAGTTCAAGCGATAAGCTGTGGATTTCAACTTTAGAAAAAGATGATTGGGTCTGTCGTCCTCCCATTTATGGCGAATTTGAGCATAAAGTAAGCGATCATCTTATACCAACTACTAATTTGGGATATGGGGTGGGGACGATGAACCCTTCTGAAATGGAAGTCCGGCCTGGTTTTATGCCGCAATTTCTTTCATTACGAACAATTGGGCGCATTTTTATGCCATATTATACATTTGCTAAATTGCGGAGAGAAGGTTTGGCGGATGTTGAGAGTGGTGAAAAGTTTTTCCTAACACCAGAGGGAAATATTCCAATCGCAACCTATAGAAGTGATTTTGTTGACAAATTATGTGCTTTTGATTTAGCAAGATTAAGACAGCAATCCCATTAATTTTTTGCTTTTACAGCGGGCGCGCATTATTAGAGTGGGGCACCTGGTACGCGCCCGCTGAAGAAAGAAATGGTCCGGCCTGGAATGGTTGGAGAAAGAACAGGTCGAGGCAGTCTTCTTTTACAGCGAACCATCGCTGATGGGCGGCGACTTTGAGGCGCCGATAGGTGCCGAGAAGTCGCCGCATCTTTATCCTCCAAAGAAAAGTCAGCTTCCGCCGCAGGGTCGCGCAGCGGGCCGGAGGCGTTGGCGACGCTATCGGAATCCAATAAAATGACTTCTATGCCTCTTTCGAATTAAATGCCACTTTTCGATGTGCCTTTTTAGAAATTCTTTAAAATGTTTCTCCAGCATTTCCATTGTAGCATTCCATCGCCTTTCCCCTGTCAAGGTCGCTCCTGCTTCGCATTATTGGAATATTAATGTAACTCGCTCCCTCCTCCAGTCAGCAAAAAAATCGTTATTAAATTATTGTGGTGTGATTTTTTTTGCTTCCTTCCGGCCTTTTACGCATCTGCTCAGTATCTATTTCGCAGATGCGTAAAAGGTGACAGGGGCGATGGAATGCTGTTGTTGTGCCATCTTTTTATTAGGAGGTGGCTCATATGTCTCGTTTAGTTGGTTTGGTTGGTTCCCGTTCCTTGCCTGCTTCTTTTTCTCCTCTGGTTTCCTCGCTTGTTGCTGCGTTCCTGGCTCGCGGTTTTAGGGTGGCTTCTGGTGGTGCTGTTGGCGCTGATCAGTATGCGCTCTCTTCCTTGGTTGAGCAGGGGGCCTCTGCTTCTGGGGCTGTTTTCTCGGCTTGGTCTAGTGTCTCTGGCTTTCCTATCTTGGTTCGTCCCACAGTTGCTTGCTTTTTGGCTTCAGGTGGTCAGGTTGTTTGGGGTTCTTCTTCCCCTGGTGCTTCTCGTCAGCAGGTGGTTTCTGCTTTGTTGGGTCGTAATCAGCGTTTGGTCTCTGCCTGTTCTTGCTTGGTTGCCTTTTTACATGGTTCGTCCCGTGGTTCGTTGTCTACTGTCCGCCAGGCAGTCAGGCGCGGCATCCCGGTTTATGTGTTTTTGTGTGGTGGCGGCGCTTGTTTGCCTGCTGATTTAGCTCGTCATTGCTTTGTGGTTAGAAAGGAGGTAGTCTAGTATGCCGACGTATCCAATTCACCCATGCTGCTATTGCGATAAAGCTTGTCGCATGACACAAAAGGTTGAGTGCAGTTGCTTTCTGGCTTATATCCAGAAGCTTAATAGCATGAAAGATCAGCGAGTTTTAATAAAAGAGCTTAAATATTTAATAGCCCCGCGGCTAAGCTCGGGGCAAGGAGGTAAATAATCATGAAAGCAGCAATCTACACAAGAGTTTCTACTGATAATCAGGCCGAGGTCGAGTTTAATTCCTGTGAAACACAAGAATCAAAGATCAGGTCGTTTATCGCAAGCCAGAATGGTTTTGAGATTTATAAAGTTTATTCGGATCAGGGTCACACCGGAGCAAATATTGACCGGCCAGCCTTGCAAGAACTTCTCCACGATATACAACAAGGCAAGATTGATATAGTTATCGCTTACAAGATTGACCGCCTGACGAGATCGCCCAAAGACTTCTACCAACTTATCGAGATATTTGAGAACTACAAGGTCAGCTTTTTGTCGATCACTGAGCGATTTGACACTTCGACACCATCAGGCCGGCTGCTACGCAACATTATGCTTACCTTTGCCCAGTTTGAGCGTGAGCTTATCAGTGAGAGGATAAGAGATAAGATTTTCGAAAAAGCTAAAAAAGGGATGTGGACTAATGGGCGTGTTCCTTTCGGTTATATAAGAGAGAACAAGAAACTCGTTGTTGAAGCAAAAGAGGCCGCAATTGTTCGCTTGATGTTTGAGTCTTTTATCGAAAAACCAACATTGTGCGGCCTTTATCATAAACTCAAACAAAAAGGCATCGTAAATCGAGCAGGGCTGCCTTTTTCTAAACCCTCTATTAGTTGCATATTGAAAAATATATTTTATATAGGGGAGCTCAGATATCGAGATAGTATTTACAAGGGTATTCACGAGCCAATCATCTCAAAAAATATCTTTGATGAGGTCCAAAATATCAGAAAAGATCATATCCGACCCAAAAAGATGGTGAGTTATAATTTTTCGCTTTTTCCTGGCCTTATCAGGTGCAAAGAATGCGGCTCGGGCATGATCGCGGTATTCACCAACAAAGTTAAACATGCCAATAATAAGCGCACCAGATATTTCTATTATCGCTGTTCAGTCCTTGATAAACGGGATCGATCTTTCTGCAATATCCGGCAGGTTAGTGCAGACCGATTAGATAAGTTTATCATTGATAATCTTGATAAGATCAGAAATAACAAACAATACCTCGATAGTTTGACTTACGTGCTTAATAATGACGCCAATGCTAGCATAAATAGGTGCGAACCAAGTGGGGGTACTTTACAAATAAAGACTGAAAGAGTGCAGGAGATACTCAAAACTATTATTGATGCAACAAAGCTGAAGGGAAAAACTGAGAAACGTCTGATCCTAAAAAGGCACATCGAAAAGGTCATTTATTCGAAAGAGACTATAGAAGTCAAAATATTGTATTCCGATAGCGTCGAGGCCGCCTCCGGCCCGCTGCGCGACCCTGCGGCGGAAGCTAAGTTTTCGTTAGGAGATAAAGATGCGGCGATTTTTCGGCAACTATCGTCGCCTCAAAATCGCCGCCCCTCCGCAATGGTTTGCGGTAAATCTAAAATGCCGCGGAGAGGACTTGAACCTCCAAGGGATTGCTCCCACATGAACCTGAATCATGCGTGTCTGCCAATTCCACCACCGCGGCGCGAGAAGAAAATAAAATGCCGCTGGTCGGAGTCGAACCGACACGAGGGTAAACC
>JBDRMQ010000047.1:0-21861 GCA_043811955.1 bacterium
CAAATCAATAGCTTTGTCAGGCAAGTGCCGATCAGCAATATAGCGGTTTGAGAGACGCACGGCAGAGACCAGCGCGTCATTGGTAATTTTAACTTTGTGAAAGTCTTCATACTTTTCCCGGATCCCCTTTAAAATATCAATTGTGTCCTGCACTGACGGTTCATCAACCATGACTGATTGGAAGCGGCGCTCCAGCGCCGGGTCAGACTCAATTTTTTTGCGGAACTCATCAATTGTCGTCGCCCCAATACATTGGATCTCGCCCCGTGCTAACGCGGGCTTTAAGATATTGGCCGCGTCCATCGCCCCTTCTGCCGCCCCTGCTCCAATCAAAGTATGAAGTTCGTCTATAAAAAGAATAACATTCGCATCCTTGGACACTTCTTCAATTACCTTTTTGATCCTCTCTTCAAATTCACCGCGATAACGTGTCCCTGCTACCATTAAGCCCAGATCAAGGGTAACAACCCTTTTGCCAAACAAAGGGGGAGGGACATTGCCAGAGACAACCTTTTGGGCTAAGCCTTCAACAATCGCGGTCTTACCCACGCCAGCTTCACCAATTAAAACCGGGTTGTTTTTTTTGCGGCGAGAGAGGATCTGGGTTACCCGCTCAATCTCTTTGTTGCGGCCAATGACTGGATCGATTTTTTTCTCCCGCGCCATAACGGTTAAATCCCGGCTAAAACTATCTAAGATCGGCGTGCGGCTAGCTCGTGGTGCTTTTTTCTGGAAAGCAGTCACTTCGCCTAAAATAGTAATAACTCGGTCTCTAGCCGAGGACAAGGTAATCCCTAACTCTCGAAGAGCATCCCCCATAATCCCAGAATCCTCTTTTAACATCCCTAAAAATAGGTGCTCAACCCCAACATAGCTGTGGCCCAGACTCCTGGCTTCGTCCCAGGATTGCTGGATCACCCGCTTAACCTGGTCATTAAATGGGACCTCTGGATCAGCGGCTTCACTGGCAACATCAGCCAGTGAACCTTCAATTAAATCCTTAATCTCTGAAAGTTCAATCCGGAAAAATTCTAAAGTTTTAATCACAACCGGCTCGCCTTCGCGCAGCATCCCTAAAAAAAGATGTTCGGAGCCAACAAACGGGGTTTCAAGACGTTTCGCCTCTTCTTGAGCTGCCATAATAATCCGGACAGCCTTTTCCGTAAATCTCTCAAACATTGCCATGCGTAAATTATAACACGGGATTTCTTAAGGGGGAAGCTAGGCTTGCGGCAAGGTAATAATAAAGCTCGTGCCGTGGCCTTTTTTACTCCTGACCTTGATTGAGCCCCGGTGCTCCTCAACAATACGTAGGGTAATCGGCAGCCCCATCCCTGTCCCTGTCATCTTCGTCGTAAAAAATGGATCAAATAAAACCTTGAGGTTTTCGTCAGAGATCCCCTCCCCGCTGTCCGCCACCTCAATAAAAACCACTGGCAAAGGTTTCTCTAATTTCTCACCCTCCCCCCAAACCATCTCCTCTCCCCGCCTTTGACCTTCTCGGTCCATCTTGCCAAGTGAGGTCACCACCCCAACATCTGTCTTAACGATCAAAGAGCCCCCCTTATTCCCCATGGCCTCAATAGCATTTTTAACAATATTAACCAGAACCTGCTGCAGCTGCCCAGCATCACCTGTAATTTCTGGTAATTCAGCAAATTTTTTAGTTACTCGAATATTGTTCTTCTTACATTCGCTTTCAAAAAGCAGTAAGACTTCGTCCAGAATAAAAGCCAGATCAACCCGGCTAAGCTCTGGCTTCATCGGGCGGCCAAATTTAAGCAAACTCTCGGCAATGCGATTGATCCGCTCAATCTCGTGAGGAATAAGTGAAGCGAACTTATCCCGAAATTCCTTGTCATCCCATTTTTGCTGCAAAATTTGGGTAAAGGTGCGGATTGAAACTAAGGGGTTTTTAATTTCATGAGCCATCCCAGCGGCCATGGTCCCAAGTGAGCCGAGCTTTTCAGATAAGACTAATTTTTCCTGGCTGTCCCGCAGGTCCCTGGTCATTCGGTCAAAGGCCTGGGTCAGTTTGCCAATCTCATCCGTTGACCTGGTTCCAATATGCCAATGCAAATCACCATTAGAAACAGCTTCAGTCGCTCGGGTCAGCTCTTTGATCGGCCGCTCAATTGAGCGGGCAAAGAAAATCCCAACTAACGCTGTTAAAACAATCCCTACAACTACAAAAAGGAGCGAATTTGTCTCCAGCCGCCGCAGTTCAGAATAAGCAGAGACCAGCGGTTCTTGGACAACTATCCCCCAACCAAATTTTTGGATCGGTACATAAGCCCCTACCATCTGCACCCCAAGTTCATCGCGAAACTCCCCACCACCAAATTTCCCCTCTAGGGCGCGTTGGACCCCCTCATTCAAACTCACATCCTCAAGCGAGAGCGCCCGTTTCTCATCTGGATGCGCTAAGAGCCGGCCATTCTTATTAACTAAAAAAGCCATCTCCTGGCCATTGATCTTGCTGCTTGAAACTAACTTTTGAATAAATCTCTTTGAGGGAAGCTCTGTAAAAAGCTGCACCTCATCGGCAAAGTCCTCAGCCACTCGCAAATAGTTTTTTATAATTGATTGCGACAAAGCGTGCTTACTTATATTAATCGTAGCCAAGGTTGTGGCTTCAAAGAGAATAACAATCAAGAGAACAAAAATCAGCATCAGCTTAAAAAGGATCCTGGTCCTAAAGAAGAGCCAAGGATAATGCGCCTCAGGCGAATCAGCCGGGACCAACCCAGCCGCCAAAAAAGCCAAGGTCGAAAGGAGGACTAAGAACCAAGAAGCTATCAGGTAGACAGCCTCACCAAAGTTAACATACAGGATCGAAGAAAGCATTCCCAGCAACATAACCACAGCCGCTGCTCCCAGAAAAACCGAGATCGCCCGGTCAGCGCGACGGTCAACGGCCGCTTTAAGCAAAGCCACTAAGGCAAAAAATAGCCAAGCAAAAACCAAGAATGGCTTAACCGGGAGATAAAAAGCAAAAGAGACTATCGGTTCGATTATATCTTCTCGATAAATCAAACTGGTCGAAGCAGTCAAGACAAAAAAAACCAAAACAGCCGCCAGCAGCAAGATCAAAACGCGTGTCCAACGTAGTTTTGTTAATTCAAAATGTTCAATCACATAAAACCAAATCATCACGGCACAGAAAGCTAAGCTTATATAAATTATTTTGTGGATAAAAATTAGAAGCGAAACTTCTCTCCCCAAGTTAAAAAGCATTTGTGAGGCGATCGTCGCGGAGACATAGATAAACAGGCAGAAAAAAACTAAACCAAGAAAAAGGTCAGCTGTTTTTTTGAGCGCAAAAAAACGTTTGAAAAAGGCCCCAGCCCCAGCCACTAAAATGCCAGCGGCAAAGATCTCGGTAAATATACTTATTATTGCTAATGTTGATAACATTTTTTATCTGCTGACCCGCAGTTTGTCTTTTACCACAGTTGTCCCCCCCACGAGATTAACAGCTGAGATCTCAAATTGGTAGTCCCTATTTTTAGCTGCGGCTGGCACGGTAAATTGGACAGTATAAATATCATCGCCAGCGATTGAATCACCGCCCCGACCATCATTTCTTAAGACCAGCAGTTCAGAGTAGCCAAGGGCGGACAAGTCAAGACTAACCTGTCGAATGTCTTCAAGCCTGCCTGGGTTATCAATTTTAACCTGCAGGGTCAACAGGGTTTGGCCATCAGAAATCGCTTCTGCCGGCGAAAATTGAAAATCAGAAATAACAGGGTCACGGCTCACATTGAGGGTTGTTTTGGCAATAGCCAGCCAACCATTTTTGTTCGCCGCGGCGATCGGGATCTCTTTTTTACCAATTTCAATTTTCGAAGAGACGCTGGCTTGCAAAGTATAAATCCCGTCGGAGGCGTGGGCGTCACCATACAAGCCGTTATCAACCAGCATGGTGTTGGCCAAGCGGCCAATCGCGGAAAGATCGGCCCGCACCCCGGAAATATTAGACAAACCCTTGGGGTCATCAACTGAAGCGTAAATTTCTAGGACTGTACGGCCATCTGGCGGGATCCGCCTAGGAACGGCTTGGATATATTTTATAGTCGGGGTTAGCCTGACCCGATTGATTTTTGAGAGGTCATAGCCAATTGTCCAAGAGAGCAATTGACCAATTTTATTTTTAACAAAGTCAGTGGCTGACAAAAGTCGCACTGCCTCCTGCTTGGTCAAAACATCAACCTTTTCTTCTGCCAAGACTGGCCTTGAAAGAATGACAAATGACAAATTAAAAATTAAAAATGATGATATAACTATTTTTAATAATATATCCCGAAGGGATCCCATCATTTGACATTTCATTGTTTAACACCTAATGATCTAAAAATAGCTTTTCCTTCCTCCTGCGTCACGTATGCCTCTGGCCGAAAAAGACCATCAGAATAAGGCAAGAGCAATTTTTTCTCAACAATAACTTTTATGTACGGAGCCAAGTGATGGTCAGCCGGAACGTCGGGAAAAAGATCTTTTGAAACTGCCGGTAGCCGCAGCCCCGCAGCCTTGACCACCCAACTGCAAAGTTCTCCTCGAGTTACCCCTGACTCCATCACAAATTCAGTCTCAGCTTTTAAGTCGATCACCCCAATCGTTACCAAGGCCTCGACTTCCTTTTTTTCTTTTTCCAGCTCTCCCCCTTGCTGGGTTGAAATAACCTCGACCTTAGCTTGCCTTAAAACTTTATATTTCCAAACTTTTTTCTCACCTTCAAAGCGCGCCTCGACTATGATCAGGTTCTTGCCTAAATCAAGCGGAATGTTCGCTTTAAAAGAATGCTCATCATTTAAGAGAACCCCAGCCCCATTAATGTAAACACTAACCCCGCGCTTAACTGTGCCAACAATCTCAATTCGATCATCATAGGTCACCACATTATCCGCTAAAGAGAGCGACTCAATCGGCTGCTCCATAATAAATTTTGGTTTTTCAAAATCAAGTTTTTCAACCACCACCCAGTCCCTTGGGGAATAAAGGCCTGACAAAACTAAGCAATGCTCCTCCTTGATCGGTTCAAAATAAGTGGCCAGATCAATCCCCCAGTCATTGCTGCGAAAACCAAGCCCATAGGTCATATTGCCGATAATTTTATTTCGATATCCATCCCATTGCTGCATAAACCCGAGCCGGAAAAAATATTGTTTAAAAACACTCCACTCACTCCCCGCACGGTAGATTGCTTGTCCGGTCCTGTTTCGGTCAAGCTCAAGGCTTATCAACAGTCCGCGATCGTCCATTATTATCGGGGCATCAACATCATCGATAAGTTTGACTTGGCAGCCCAAGCGACCCAACGCGGGTATCCCCTCCTCATCAGCGACATCCCAAAGAATTACCCCCCCTTCATAAGTCTTGGCAGCCAAGACATTGCTCCCTGACAAGCCCACAGACCACCAATCCGACTTCCAAAGCAAGCCCAGGTCCAAATCCCAGCCCTGGCCAACCTGATCAATTGAACCAGTCCGCCACAAGGTTTCTCGGACCAGCCCTTTGCCTGTTATGCCAAGGCCAACATTTTGCAAAAAACCAAGTTTCGTCGCGTATGAGAGCGAAACAATATTAGCATTGGAGTTAGCCAACCCAGCCGCGATCGGAATATCATTAATTTTCGAGGTAAAAACCCCCAGGCCAAAGGCTGACAAATTCCCATTGGGGTAAGCCTGGATAAAGGAGACCCCTTGGGGCCCAAGGCTGGAAACAGAAATACCTTTGGCCCAAGCCAGCCCTGCTGGATTGTAGACCAAACTATAAATATCTCCAGGCGCGGCCACAAAAGCCCCGCCCATACCCAGCGGCCTAGCCCCACCCTCAAGCAACATCGGATTTAAGCCAATGTCAGCTAATTGAGCCAGGGCTCCATTTGCCCAAACAACTATCAGAAAAATAATCAAAAGGCGTTTTATCATTAGTCAACCACCAGCACGCTAATTTCGCGCTCTGACTCCCAGCCAAGCTTATCAACCACACTCGCCTTAATCCGAAAGCTGCCGCTCTCAAGTGGTTTTAGCGACGCGTTCAAAGAATAGACAAAATCCGCGGCTATTTCATCGCCAGACTCACCACTGTCATACATCTCAATATTTGATAAGCCGCCTAGAGGCCTTAAGTCAATTTTTACTTTTGAAATTGGGGCAAAAGCTTCGCGAGGAACCAAGGCTACGCGAAAAGCCAGCACATTTTCTTGGCCCTTTGTAATCGTTGTTGGCACAGCCGTAAAGAAACTAATTTTGGGCTGTACATTAATTGAACATAATTTATCTGCGGTATAGCCTTGACTAAAATCATCCAATCTAGTCACCAACTCATTAGCTCGCTTAAATCTTGATAGAATAACCGCCCCCTCGGCCCTGGTTAAAGCCCGATCAGGCTCAAAAATCGGCAAGTTCCCCGGAACCCCTTTAACCAAGCCCCTTTGACGGGCCACATAAATAGGGAAAGCCCCGCGCTCTTCCTTGGGCACATCAACAAAAAGAGGGATAATTTTTTGCGCCCCTTGTGTCCCCTCTGAGATCACCGCGATCTCAGCTGCTTCGCGGCGGGAAATTGGATCGTCCAGCCCAAAAGATTGATTGTCATAGCCCCCCATAAAACTAGCCTCAACCACAGCTTTGACAGACGGCGCGCGCCAGTGTTCTTTAGGCACATCCAAAAAAACATCTCTGTCTAACTTTGGGATAGGAAGACCCTTAACCTTGGCCAGCCAAGTTGCCAGCTCACCCCTAGTAATAGGATTACCAGGATAAAAACTATCATCAGGGTAACCCTCAATAAAACCAAGGGTGGCTAATTTAATAATCTCACCCCTGGCCCAATGCTTTTTCCCTTTAAAATATTCTTCAATATCAGGAAAGGTTTTAAGTCGTTGGAGCCGAAGTTCATGCTGTTCGCGCCCTCCAGACTCGTTGATCGCTGAAATAGAGACCAAATTTTTACCCATGGCCAAAATTAGCCCGCAAGAAAAGCCCCCCTTTGGATCAAGCGGGATTGGTTGTCCATTAATAGAAAAGCTAGAAACATTTTTAGCCACACCTTTTAGCATCACGATCGGCTCAAAAACTTTAGCATTATTTTCTGGTTCATAAATAAAAATGCCAGCCTGGGCAGTTGAGGTTAAAACAAAAGACATGAGCAAGAAAAAAAGAAAAATCTTCTTCATTGGGCGTCATTTTAGCACAGAATTTTATTAGCACAAAACACTTTCTCTAAGTCGAAGAAACACATGTTATAATAAAAAACATGAAAGCCTACATTATCAGCCTTGGCTGCCCAAAAAATTTAGTAGATACAGAATCATTAATGAGTCTGCTGAAAGCTGAAGGATACTCTTTTACCCCAAACCCTAAAGAAGCTGACCTAATTTTAGTTAACACCTGTGCTTTTATCCAATCAGCCAAGGAAGAGGCAGTAAATACTATATTAGAGATGGCTAAGTATAAAAAGACCGGCAAGTGTAAGCAGCTAATTGTAGCTGGTTGCCTATCCCAGCGCTACAAAAAAGAACTGCCCAAACTTTTGCCGGAAGTAGATGCGTTTATCGGCACCCCATGGAAATTCAAGGCACAGGCTAAGGCACAGGTAAGCCCCTGGACTGCGTATGTCAAAATTTCAGAAGGATGCAATAATCGCTGTTCATACTGCACTATCCCAGATATTCGCGGCCCGCTGCGTCACCGCAGCCAAACTGACATCCTTAAAGAGATCAAAAGCTTGGTCCAAAAAGGGGTTCGTGAAATAATTTTTATTGCCCAGGATACAACTGCCTACCCCAAATTCCACCTCTTGCTCAAAAAAGCCGCGAAAATTAAGGGGGTCAGATGGATTCGAATCCTCTACGCCCATCCTGCCCATCTAACCGATCAGGTTATTGAAACAATTGCCAGCGAACCTAAAATCGTCAAGTATTTAGACTTGCCAATCCAGCATGTTAGTGATAAAATTTTAAAAGAGATGAATCGGCACTATGGCCGATCTGATCTTGAAAAATTAATATCAAAAATTAGGAGGCGTATACCTAAAATAGCCCTTAGGACTTCAGTAATTGTCGGCTTTCCAGGAGAAAGTGAGCTAGAGTTCAAAGAGTTATTTGATTTTATAAAAAAGACAAGGTTTGAGCGGTTGGGAGTTTTTGAGTATTCAAGAGAAGAAGGAACACCTGCGCATGAAATGAGGGGGCAGGTTTCCAAAAAAGAAAAAAAGTCAAGGTTTCAGAAGTTGATGCGGGCCCAGGCCTGTATCTCCAGGGAGCTGAACAATAAATTGATCGGAACCAATTTAAACGTTTTAATAGAAAAAGAGATGGCCAACGGTTTAATCGGTCGGTCCTATATGGATGCGCCTGAAATCGACGGCTCAGTCTTAGTCCGATCTAAATCTGTTAAACCGGGAGAGATCAAAAGGGTTAGAATAACTAAAGCTAGCACTTATGATCTCATCGGCAAGCTGACTTGACTGTAGCAAATTACGTAACATTCGCAAGAATTGCGTTTATCCCTCTCATAATCTGGTTTTTGGCTATCGGCCTAAACGGATTAGCGGCAATTGCTTTCCTTCTTCTCTCTAGCTCTGATGCTATTGATGGCTATATTGCCAGAAAGTTCAACCAAATATCTGAAGTTGGAAAGTTTTTAGATCCCTTAGCGGATAAGATCCTTGTTATCTCTGTTTTGATCATGTTGGTGTCAGAAGGACTGGCAGACCCTTTGCCTATCATTATTCTCACGGCCAGAGAATTCATGGTGCAAGGTATTAGGATCCAGGCTGCCAATTCAGGAAAGATCATTGCCGCTAGCTTGGTCGCGAAATTTAAGACTGTCGTCCAAATTGTCGCGACTGCTATGCTGATTTTACAGCTGCCGGCTGCAAAATCATTACTGTGGCTGGCTGTGATCACTTCGCTGATCTCAGGTGGTGCGTACCTTTGGCAGAGCAAGATATTAAAGTCGTTGAAATAAAACTTGAGGGCTTTTTTGATAAAGTCCTTTCAATGATCGGTAAAATTACCGACGACCAAATCTCTGAGATTTTGCGCCGTGGTAAACAAACCCTGTCTTGCGCGGAATCAGTTACAGGCGGTTTGGTCTCAGCCCGCCTGACAGCTATTCCACACGCCTCTGAGTATTTTATCGGGTCATTAGTCTGTTACCACTCACGCGTCAAGGTCACGCAGCTCGGGGTGCCTGCCGCAGACATTAACCAACATGGTGTGGTAAGCCGCAAAGTGGCAACTGCCATGGCCGAGGGGATCAGAAAAAGGTTTGGCACAGACATTGGCTTAGCCACAACCGGCGCCGCTGGCCCAGATCCGCTCCCGCCTGCCCCAGTCGGCCGAGTCTATATCGCCTTGGCCGCGGAGCACAAGACAGAGATAAAAGAGTTAAATTTGCAAGGGACCAGATCAGAGATCCGCGAAAAGGCAGCTCAAGCAGCCCTTGGCTTGCTCTGGCTGCATCTTGGCGGAGATGAAATATTGAAATAGTTTGGAATAAGCAGACAAAGGAGGTGGAGGCCGTGGGGATGGGAAAGGAACAGGAATAGGAACAGGGACGGGAAGAGGGTCGGATACAAATTAATTATTAGGAGGAAAAATTATGACAGAAGCAAAAACAGATGGGAAAACAGACGGGAAAAAGAAAGCCCTGGAATTAGCAATGGCTCAGATTGAAAAGAATTTTGGTAAAGGCTCGATTATGAAAATGGGTGATAACAAAAAACTTAATGTAGAAGTTATCCCAACTGGCGCCCTGGCCCTTGACGCGGCCTTGGGTGTTGGCGGCCTGCCTCGAGGCCGAGTAGTAGAAATATACGGGCCAGAAGGTGGCGGCAAAACAACTGTTTCTTTGCACGCGATCGCTGAAGCCCAAAAAAAAGGAGGGGTCGCGGCCTTTATCGACGCGGAACACTCTATGGACCCGGCTTATGCGAAAAGATTAGGGGTTGATATTGATAACCTGCTTATTTCTCAGCCAGATTATGGGGAGCAAGCCCTGGAAATAGCTGAAACCCTTATCCGTTCAGGGGCCATTGATATCATAGTTATTGACTCAGTTGCCGCCCTGGTGCCAAAAGCTGAGGTTGAAGGAGAAATGGGAGACGCCCGCATCGGACTGCAAGCCAGGCTGATGTCGCAAGCCTTGCGTAAACTAACCGCTGTAATTTCCAAGTCAAAGACTGTCATGATCTTTATTAACCAGCTGCGGGAAAAGATTGGTGTCATGTTTGGGAGCCCAGAAGTCACCCCGGGTGGTCGGGCCCTCAAGTTCTACTCTTCTGTTAGGCTTGATGTGAGAGCCAGGGAAAAGATCAAAGATGGGGAAAAAATTATTGGGACACGGATCAAAGTCAAGGTTGTTAAGAATAAAGTGGCCCCACCCTTCCGCGAAGCTGAATTTGTCCTGATCCACGGCCAAGGGATATTAAAAGAAGGGGACATTTTAAATCAAGCGGTCTCGCTTGAAATCGCTAAAAAGAGCGGCGCCTGGTATTCATTTGCCGGAGAAAAGATGGGGCAGGGCTTTGAAGGCACGGTCAATTATTTAAAAGATAACACAAAGTTAGCAAACAAACTCGAAACAGAGGTCCGCAAAGCGATCGCGCTTAGTACCAAGAATTAAATTATCGCAAAAGGGGGTCACAAGTCATGGAAATGACAACATTACTAATTAGTCTAGCCGCTGTTGCCATCGTTGTTCTGGTCCTAACGATCAGCTTTGTAAAAAGCCGTTCAGCCCAACAAGAGGTAAAAATAGCCCAAGAAAAAGCTAAACACCTTTTGGAAGAAGCCAAAAAAGATTCAGACCGGGTCAGAAAAGAAGCCCTGCTTGAAGCAAAAGATGAGGCCATCAAACGTCGGGCTGAGTTTGACCGGGAATCAAAAGAACGCAAAGTTGAGCTGTCAAATGTTGAAAAGAGGTTGGATTCCCGCGAAGAACGGCTCGAAAATAAAGAACAGGAAATTGAAAAACGAGAAGAAAAGATCAAGGATATCCAGGAAGGTTTGGTCAAGCTAAAAGAGGGGCTGCAAAAAGCCAGAGAGATCCATATCGAGGCTTTAGAAAAAGTAGCCACCCTTTCCAAAGAAGAAGCTAAAAAAGAGCTGCTGAGCAAATTGGACAGCGAGCTGGAAAAAGAGGCTTCTGAGCGGATCAGGCTTAATGAAGAAAAGATCAAGCAAGAGTCGGATAAAAAGGCCCGCGAGATTTTATCTACCGCTATCCAACGTTGTGCCGCTGACCACACGGTTGAAACAACCACTTCAATGGTCGAGATCCCATCTGACGACATGAAAGGCAGGATCATTGGCCGTGAAGGTCGTAATATCCGCGCCTTTGAAACCCTGACCGGCGTTGACCTAATAGTTGACGACACCCCGGAAGCGGTCATTTTATCCAGCTTCAACCCATTGCGCCGGGAGATCGCCAGATTGACCCTGCAAAAACTTATTGTTGACGGCAGGATCCACCCAGCTAGAGTTGAAGAGATGGTCAAAAAATCCCAAGATGAGGTCAAAGCAATAATGCTTGAAGCTGGCGAACAAGCGGCAGTTGAAACCGGGGTCAGGGGACTGCCATCAGTTTTGATCCAACTTCTGGGCCGGCTTCGCTATCGCACCAGTTATGGCCAAAATGTTTTAACCCACTCAATTGAGATGTCCCATATCGCGGGGATGCTTGCTTCTGAGCTTGCGATCAATGTTAATCTAGCTAAGCGCGCCGCGCTTTTGCATGATATTGGCAAAGCAGTTGACCAAGAAAACGAAGGGACCCATGTTAAGCTTGGGGTAATGTTAGCGCAAAAGGCTGGGGAGTCTCCTGAAGTCCTCCACGCCATGGAAGCGCATCACGGTGATGTTGCGCCAAGAACAATTGAAGCTTTGATTGTCCAAGCTTGTGACGCTATCTCCGCCGCTCGGCCCGGGGCACGGCGAGACACTTTAGAAGCTTACATCAAACGTTTGGAAAAATTAGAGTCTGTTGCTAAATCTTTTCCAGGGGTTGAAAAGTGCTACGCTATTCAAGCTGGGCGCGAAGTTCGGGTTGGGGTCCAGCCTGATAAAGTTGACGACAGCACAGCCGCCAAGCTTGCCCACGATATTGCCAAGAAAATCGAAGCAGAGCTTGAATACCCAGGTGAAGTTAAAGTTACAGTGATCAGAGAAACAAGGGCAACTGGAACAGCTAAATAATGAAGCAGCTGAAAGTTTTGTTTCTGGGAGATATTATTGGGAAACTAGGCAGGGAGGTTTGCCGCCAAGTCCTGCCTGGGCTAAGACAAGAGCTCACCCCCGACTTAATTATTGCTAATGGTGAAAACTCTGCCCACGGCTACGGCATTACCGAAAAGATTTACCAAGAGCTGCTTGAGCTGGGGATTGATGTCATCACCATGGGAAACCATGTTTGGGATAAAAAAGACCTTATCAATAACATTGATAAACTCCCGATGGTTGTTCGCCCTGCTAACTACCCCCCCGGCACACCAGGTCAGGACCATCTCATTATTGAAAAAGCCGGGGTAAAAATCGCCATTTTAAACCTTTCAGGCCGCACTTTTATGAAGCCGCTCGACTGCCCTTTCCAGGCAGCAGAAAAACTAGTCTCAAAAATTGAGACTAATGTCATAATCGTTGACATGCACGCTGAGGCAACATCAGAAAAATGTGCAATGGGCTGGTTTCTAGACGGGAAAGTTTCGGCAGTGCTGGGGACCCACACCCATGTCATGACAAATGACGAAAGAATCCTGCCGCAAGGGACAGCTTTTATGTGCGATGTTGGCATGTCAGGCGCGCGAGATTCAATTATCGGCATGGGCAAGGACCAAATCCTAAAAAGGTTTGTAACTCAAATCCCTGAAAAATTTGAGCCAACTGAAAAAGGACCAGGGATATTTAATGCTGTATTCTTGAAAATTGATCCGGTTTCAGGCCAGGCCAAAGAGATTAAAGCAATCAAAAAAATAGTATAATAACTTCGTATGAAAAAAAGATTAGTTTTTTTAATTCTTATTTTGTTTTTATTTATTCTTAAGGCTACAGCGGAATCAAACCAGATCACTCCAGAAAATTTTGAATACCTAGGCGCTTTTCGCCTCCCTTATATTGATGGTGAAGTTCGCTGGGATTGGGGCGGCACTGGGGCAACTTATTATCCCGGCAATAACTCTCTCTATGCTATTGGTCACGACCACACCATGCATGTTTCTGAAGTAAGTATTCCAAAACCAGTTAAATCAAGAAACCTGGCTGATTTAAAAACAGCTCAAACTTTGCGCTCATTCACTAATGTTCGAACTGGAGTAGGACAATTGGATGAAATGTTTGAGAGAGCCACTATTAGGCGGGCAGGAATAGCTTATCTCAACGACAAGTTATATCTTAGCTTTGGTGCTCACTTTCAAGAAGAAGAGCAAAATATCCCCTCTCACATGTCCTGCAACCTTGATTTTTCTAAACCAGCAGGGGCCTGGCGAGTAGCAGGCGATCCACTATTGTACAGCTCGAACGATTATATGTGCGAGATCCCAGCTAGCTGGGCAGATGAAAATGTTTCAACTCGGGGTAAATATTTGGCCACTGGCAGATTTCGTGATGGTGGTTGGGGCGGAGAAGGACCAAATCTTTTTGCTATAGCTCCTTGGCAAGATGGGAATCCGCCGAAAAATGGGGCTACGCTAAATTCTGTCAGACTACTTGGTTATTCAAGCACTCATCCTTCTGGCTATGACTTTGCTAAAGGGCATCAAATGAAAAACTACCATCATGCAGATGAGTGGGTTGGCGCAGAATGGTTAACAGCTAATGATAAATCAGCAGTCATCTTTGTCGGCACGAAAGGTTTAGGTGATTGCTGGTACGGCTTTTCTGATGGGACTGCTTACCCCACTGACGGCTCTCCTTTTCACGGCAGTGTCCCCCCCTACCCCCACGATGACCGGGGGTGGTGGAGCAGCTCTTATGAAGCCCAGATAATCTTTTATGATCCAGCTGATCTAGCCAAGGTTGCTCAAGGGAAAATGAAACCATATGAACCTCAACCATATGCCACAATGAACTTAGATCAATATCTTTATAACATTGATAAGATCAATGATCCAAACTTTCGACCTGAGCAAAACAAGTACCGTCTGGCTAGTTGCGCGTATGACCGCACCCGCAACCTGCTCTACGTTATTGAATATCGCGGGGAACCTGCTGGCGGGGATTGGAATGACGATAACCCGGTGGTGCATGTGTTTGGAGTAAAGTAGCTGCTTTTGCCCCGACATTAAAAATGAAAGAACACAAACTTCAACACTACGTTTTCAATACTTACAAAAACAGATCGATATGTTTATAGAAAATTATGGGCGAAGTCGTATTTTTCAAGAGAAATTAAAGAAGATCAAATAGAAACAGTTGTTGAATATATCAAAAATCAAACAGATCGCTCAGGATATGACAAAAGATTTCAAGCTGTCTAATAGGAGCCGACAATTTCATTGTCGGAATTGATCATCAGGGCATTAAATTGTGGGTTTCACCTCTATGCGTATGCCAGCTTCAACAGGAGATCCCACAATAACTTGCTCCCACTCGAGCTCAATGTCTCCTGGGCCATCATCAAAAATAGCACCAAAATAATATAATAATTTGCCATCCCTCCGACCAAACGAACTAATTTTTAATGCGTCAGTCACAGCTTTTGTTCCTATAGCAAAATCGCATCTTGTAATTTTATGATAGTCAAATCTAGTGTATATAATTTTGGGGTTTTTAATGGGCTTCCAGCGAATTTTACAGGTTTGTCTTTGTATAAGATTAACCCAAAACTTTGGACTTTCAGGAAAACCCGATTCGATTATCTCTGTATAATCTGGAGTAGGGATTGGCAATTTTACATCAAGAGGACCTTCACCTACATAAAAATCTGGAATCGAGGTTGTTGGCGTAAAGAAAAGAAACGAACGGCGAGCAAAAACATCTGTGTTTCCGAGGCTCTCTTCTATCTCTCCGTTTCTACTTTTCATTTTTTTTCTAAGTTTTTCACAATCCAAACTTCCCGACACTAAAAGTGGCAGATCCTAGATCCGGATGGAACCGACAATTTTCCGCCGAAGGCGGATCTGCCTCAGGCATGACATTGTCGGGACTAAACTAAATCCTTAATCCTTGCTTTAACAATTATTAATTTCTCTTTCGCAGCCTTGAGCGCTTCTTTCTGCTTATCAATTGTTTCTGGCGGGGCTTTGGCAGTAAAATTTTTATTGGCCAGGAGGCTATCAAGTCGTTTAATCTCTGCCTCAAGCTTTTCTTCTTCTTTTTTGAGGCGATCTTTCTCTTTTTCAAAATCAATTAAGCCTGCTAGCGGAATAAAAAACTGAATATCAGCCACAACTCCAGTTGCCGCTTGTTCTGGCTTTGTTTTTATTGAAGATTTAAACTCGATCGATGCTGCTTTAGCCAAAGATTTAATAAAGGCTTCGCCTGCTTTAAGGGTTTCTAGCTCTGCCTTATCTTTAGCCACAAAAATCAGCTCAATATCTTTGGTCTGAACCCCCATCTCTGCCTTAATGTTACG
The DNA here is from genome assembly GCA_043811955.1 of bacterium. Taxonomy (GTDB): domain Bacteria; phylum Margulisbacteria; class WOR-1; order O2-12-FULL-45-9; family O2-12-FULL-45-9; genus JBDRMQ01. The sequence continues at coordinate 15,579 of JBDRMQ010000047.1, forward strand.
GACTTTGACAATTACTTCCTTAATCAACTCCATCTGCTTCTCGATCTTTGGATCAATTAGTTTTTTATCCCCCTTTGGCCATTTATCTAATAATAAATACCGACATTCTTCATTCTTCATTCTCAATTTTTCATTAATCTCTTTCGTAATAAACGGCATAAACGGATGAAGAAGCTTCAAGCTCCCGGCTAAAACATAAAGCAGCACACTTTGAACTTTTTCTTTTTGCTTAGCATCGTCTGAATAAAGATCTTTCTTGGATATCTCAACATACCAGTCGCAAAAATCACCCCAGAGAAAGTCGTAAATAGCTCTGGCTGCTTCACCAAATTCAAAAGTGTCCAGAGATTTTGTCACATTGTTAATTAAACTGTTGTAGCGGCTCAAAATCCACTTGTCTGCTAACTCAAGTTTTAAGGAACCGACAATTTTATTGTCGGGAACCATCAATTCCGAAGCTTGCATCACAAACCTCGCCACATTCCAAATCTTGTTTGCAAAATTCCGCGCTTCAGTAATCTTATCCGGAGTTAATTTAATATCTTGCCCCTGCCCGGTAATTAATGAGATTAAAGCAAAGCGCAGCGCATCTGCACCAACTTTATCAATTATCTCAAGCGGATCAATAACATTACCAAAAGATTTGCTCATCTTTTTACCAGAGGCATCGCGAACCAGGCCATGGATAAAAACCGTGCTAAAAGGAACTTTTTTCATAAAATGGGTCCCCATCATAATCATGCGCGAAACCCAAAAAGTAATAATGTCATAACCAGTTACTAACACTGAAGTTGGGTAAAAGGTCTCTAATTCTTTAGTCTTATCTGGCCAACCTAAGGTTGAAAACGGCCAGAGAGCCGAGCTAAACCAGGTATCAAAGACATCAGGATCTTGCTCCAACTTTGTCCCTCCACATTTAGGGCATTTTGTCGGCGTCTCTTCTGATACTATAATTTCATTACAATAATTATTTCCATCATTTGTAATTTGTAATTTGTAATTTGTAATTTCCCTGCAGTACCATGCCGGTATCCTATGCCCCCACCACAGCTGTCTGGAAATACACCAATCCTTTAAATTCGTCATCCAGTTAATATAAATCTTGGTCCAGCGCTCTGGCACATAACTGATTTTACCCTCTTCAACCACCTTAATTGCTTCGCGAGCTAAGTCTGCAACCTTCACATACCACTGGTCAGAAAGATACGGTTCAATCACTGTTTTGCAGCGATAGCATTGCCCCACTGAGTTTTCATAATCCTCAATTTTTTCTATTAAACCCTGTTCTTCAAGTTTCTCTACGATTTTCTTGCGCGCTTCAAAGCGATCCAAACCATTAAACTCACCAACCGTGATTTTTCCATCTGGAGTTAAAATATTAATTCTAGGTAGATCGTGTCTTTCCCCAATCTCAAAGTCATTAGGATCATGAGCCGGGGTAACCTTAACCGCACCAGTACCAAATTCCTGATCAACAAAATCATCAGCAATTATTGGAATCTTGCGGTCAGTTAAAGGAAGCTCGATCATTTTACCAACCAGCTTTTTATAACGCTTATCTTTTGGGTTAACCGCCACCGCAGTATCACCCAGCATCGTCTCTGGCCTGGTCGTCGCCACTACCACATACCCCACACCTTCCCCCTCATCCCTCATACCATCAACTTGATACTTCAAATACCACAACTTCCCCTTCTTTGTCTCGTGCTCAACCTCAATATCGGAAATTGCTGTGCCGCAACGGGGGCACCAGTTAATCAAACGCTTACCTTTATAGATTAGGCCTTCGTTGTATAAAGTAACAAATTCTTTTGTAACTGCCTTAGAAAGTCCTTCGTCCATCGTAAACCGCTCGCGGCTCCAATCAAGGGCGCAACCAAGTCGGCGCAACTGCCCGGTAATCCTACCACCATACTCCTCTTTCCATTGCCAAACACGTTTGAGAAATTCTTCTCGGCCCAGTTTATCTTTACTTGTCCCCTCTTTGCGCAGGGCTTTCTCAACAACATTTTGGGTAGCAATCCCGGCATGGTCAGTCCCGGGGATCCAAAGGGTATTAAAGCCCTGCATTTTTTTATAGCGGATCAATAAATCCTGGATCCCATTATCTAAAGCATGGCCCATGTGGAGGGAGCCGGTAACGTTGGGCGGAGGAATAACGATGGTAAATGGTTCTTTGGGAGAATTTTCCTCGGGCTTAAAAACCCCGCTCTCTTCCCAAATTTTATACCACTTTTGCTCAACATCCGCTGGATTATATACTTTTGGAATTTCCTGGCTCATAGTTTCTTCATTTTAACAAATTCCACTGAATAAGTGAAATTTTTATGAAAACCCCACGAAAATATTCTAGGAAAGCTCCGAAAAAGTTGATTTTGGAACCTGAGAATGAAATTCTCAGGTTCCAAAATACAAATTGCTCTCGACGAGAAAAGGAACCGAGGCTTTTAGCCTCAGGTTCCGAACCCTTAATTTTTCGGAGTTCTCTCTAGGAGAAAACAAAATGGTAAGTATAAGAAAAAATAGTTATACAAAACCCGCAGTCCACCATGCGGCACAATCAATACGAGCAAAGCTGCCAAGGTTTATTACAGGCGAAACAACTACCAGTCCAGGGCCGTTTACAGCACGGGTCAACAGCGGCAAGCTCCTTCTCTGCCGAATTAGCGACAACTGTGTATTTTTAAATACCTCCTTTTTTAAAGAAGGATCAGCCCCCATTATCCGGTGCGTAAAAGAAGGGGAAACAATAAAAGCGCTTGTCTATACCGCACATGCCTGGTCATTAAATCGGAAACATGAAGATGGAATCAAAGGACCAGCTGAAGTTTTTATAGTACATAACGGCAGCCAAATTATTTATGATGCCTATCCAGAAAACCAGCCAGAGCCGGCTCCCTCGCCAGCCCAAGCCATCAACCCCCTGCCAAGGCAAAGGGTTTTTAACCCCGATAAGGTGGGGCCAACCATTGCCAAATGGGCAACTAGACCTGACCAGCCAACCCCGGAACCAATCGAGAAAAAAGTAATGCCCAACGGCAACATCCACATCTGTATTATTAATAGAAAAGCTGTTGTTCTCAACCTAGGACACGATTATGGGGAAAAAGATATCAAAATAACTTTTCAGAAAAAACACACTTCCCGCTTTGCCACAGTACTAGTCATTGAAACAAATGAAGAGTTTGAGTTCTGTTTTATTACTAAGGGACGGATCATTCACCGACCAAAATCAAAAGTCATTGAAGCCGCGTAAGCCTTAGGAAAGCACGCGAGGCAAAGCAACCAGTTTTAAATGCTCCACCATCCCCTCAAATACCGCCTCCTCTGGCACCAGCCCCACAATCTCTGATTCCAAAATTTCAATTTGATACTCTGTCGCCCATTTTTTAACTTCATCAAAAACAGCTTGTAGCGAGGTCGTGCGATGATCGCAAACATTGATCGAGACTTGCGTGATGCCGCGAGAATAAAGCGGGATCCCCAACGCCCTCACCCCAGCCAGCCCACCGCTCTTCTCCCTAATGCTCTTAGCAATTGATTTCGCAATGTCTAAATTATCTGTTTTAAGGTTCACATTAAAAGCAATCAAAAAATCCCGCACCCCAACTGCCACAACCCCTGCGCTAGCATGCAGCCCCTCCCCCAGGTCAGGAATTCGGTGGGGCTCAAAAATCTCTTCGCGCAAAGATTCATAGCCCCCCTTTCTAACATAAGGGAGCTCCCTGCGCTCAGGGATTTTAGCTGCCTCACCATAAAAATAAACAGGCAAACTTATTTTTTCCCACAACTCTTGACCTAACTCATGCGCCAGACACAGGACATCGGACATAGGACAACGGATGGGAATAAAAGGAATAACATCAACCACCCCTAAATAAGGATGCTCACCAAAATGCTCATTAATATCAAGAAGCTGCACTGCCTTTTCAGTCAAGGCAAAAGCAGCTTGTTTAACTTCCTGGGGTTCCCCAACAATAGTGACAACTGAGCGATTGTGGTCTGGGTCAGAGTGAAGATCAAGAATTTTTGCGGTTTTTACCACCGAGACAATTTCATCAATAATTTGTTTGTCTGAGCCTTCAGAAAAATTAGGGACACACTCAAGAATTTTTTTCATCTGGGCCCTTTAAACCCTCTAAAGCATTCTCTAAATCGTGATTTTCCAAGCTTTCTTTTTCCATCAAGGTCTTGGCAATATCGAACATCTTTTCTTTGTTTAATGTTAATAACTCTTTGGCCCGTTGATGGCATAGATCAACAATAAACTTAATTGCTTCATCTATTTTATCAGCCGTCTCGTCGCTATAATCCTTCACCTCCGCAATATCGCGGCCTAAAAAGATTTGCCGGTCACGACGGCCAAAGGTACGCGGGCCAAGCTCGCTCATGCCAAATTCACAAACCATTTTCTTGGCTAAGTCAGTGGCTCTTTGCAAATCATTTTGTGCCCCAGAAGTAATTTCACTAAATACAATCTCTTCAGCCACCCTGCCGCCCATCATCACCGTGATTTGAGCCAAAGCCTCTCCTCGGCTCACCAAATGCTTATCTTGTTCTGGCATCTGCAAAGTATAACCAAGCGCCATCCCGCGAGGGAGGATAGAAATTTTATGGACAGAATCAGCCTCTGGCAAAATTTTTGAGAGAATCGCGTGACCAACTTCGTGGTGGGCCACAATGTCACGCTCTTTGTCTGAGATGACGCGGCTCTTCTTCTCTGGCCCGGCAATCAGCCGATCAATCGCTTCTTCTACCTCTTCCATAAAAATTTCTTTTTTATCCACGCGAGCCGCTAAAATAGCCGCTTCATTAAGCACATTCTCAAGGTCTGCCCCAGTAAAACCAGGGGTTCTGCGGGCCACTACATTTAAATCAACATCAGGGGCAAAAGGCTTCCCTTTGGCATGAATGTTCAAAATTGCCTCTCGCCCTTTGAGATCTGGCTTGTCTAAAACCACCTGGCGGTCAAAACGACCTGGCCGCAAAAGGGCTGGATCTAAAATATCAGGGCGGTTAGTTGAAGCTATTACTATAATATTGGTCTTGGGGTCAAACCCATCCATTTCAACCAAAAGTTGATTAAGGGTTTGTTCGCGCTCATCATGCCCTCCCCCTAGGCCTGCCCCACGATGTCGGCCAACCGCGTCAATTTCATCCACAAAAATTATTGCTGGGGTTTGTTTTTTAGCTTCGGCAAAAACCGAGCGAACTCTGGAAGCCCCAACCCCGACAAACATCTCCACGAAATCTGAGCCAGAAATCGAAAAGAAAGGGACCCCAGCTTCACCAGCAATCGCCCGAGCTAGCAAGGTTTTACCGGTACCTGGCGCACCCATCAAAAGCAATCCTTTAGGCATTTTTGCCCCTAAAGCTTGGAATTTCTCTGGATTCTTTAAAAAGTCAACAATCTCAACCAGCTCTTCTTTTGCTTCATCCACACCAGCTACGTCAGCAAAAGTAACATTGACCTTGCCAACCGCTGGCTTGACCCTTGATTTACCAAAAGCCATGGCTTGTTGGTTAGTGCTTTGGGCTTGCCTGATAATTAACCACCAGAGAAGACCAAAAAAAGCGATCGGAATAAGCAATTGGATAACCAGGTTCCAAACCCAATTTGATTCTACTGGCGCATTAACATTGATCAAGACCCCTTTACCTCGCAGCTGCGGCACCAAATCTGGATAATTGATCGAGCGAGAGTGAAATTTAGCCTGATCAGTCATTTGACCGGTAATCTGGTCACCGGCAATAGTTAGTTCTTTAATTTTACCTTGGTCAACCAGATCTAAGACCTGCGAAAAAGGGAGCTCTTTAGTCCCCACTTCTGACTGAAAAAATGGCGAAAGCACAGCCACAGCCACTAAAATTAATAATAGGTAAACAAAGATGTTTCTCCAGTTGGTTCGCATGGTTTAATTGTATCACATTCTCGACGCTATCTCTAGCGGGGCAAAGCTTTGCGCCGCCGCTTTTTCTTTTGCTCGGATTTCTTAATTTTTTGCCAGCGCTTCATCACTTCTTCTTTATTCTTAGCTGAAGCTTTAGAAAAAACATGGGGGTGGCGGCGAATCATTTTCTTGGAGATCTGGTCGATGACTTTTTCTAAATTAAAATGTTTGTCTTCTTCTGCAAAAACCGAAAGCATCACCACATGAAGCAACATATCCCCTACCTCTTCCCCTAAATTCTCATAATCTCGCTTATTTATAGCCTCAATTGCCTCATTAACTTCTTCGAGCAAAAAAGGGCGCAGAGACTCGAGCGTTTGCTCGCGGTCCCA
>JBDRMQ010000048.1:0-12330 GCA_043811955.1 bacterium
GAGATCCCAGAAGTTAACCGCGTGGTCTACGATATCTCCTCCAAGCCGCCGTCAACTATTGAGTGGGAGTAAAATAATCTATTTCATAAAAGAATGGTTAGGGTCAATTTTTAATTTTATTAGATGACCAGCATTAACCTGGGGGGCCGAACACCCAAGGAGAATAAGACGACCCGACGCATCAACACAGTAACCAGGGACAAAATCTTTTGAGCTTATTTTGACCTCAGTAATCCATGGCCTGCCAACAGCTAATATTTCAACCCCAAGATCAACCCAACCTTTATTTGTTAAAAATTTAGCATTTGCGATAGAAACACCTAAGCTTTTAACAATTTCTTTGGCAATACCAACAGCTTTTTCTTCATCCACTTGATAAATCCGAGCTAACAACATTGAAGAAAGCCTGCCATGCATCGGGGAAACATTAAAAGGAGTAATAATCCGCGCTGTAAAAATGCGAGCAACTTGCCAGGCTGATTGCCCGGCGATTTCATGGGCCAAATCCTGCAAGTTTTCTCTTTTTGCTTTTTTGCTTATTTGCCTAGCGGTTGTCGCGATAGGCCCACACAATAAAAACCTTGTCCGCATCAATTATTTATCTGACAGGAAACTAAAAAATTTCAGATGACTTGGACTCTTTCAAACTTATGGGGAAAAAAAGGCTTGAGGGGTATGAGTTTCAGAAACTCCGGCAAAGGCTGTTTCACTATATTGATACAACTCAACTTTTTGCAAATTAATACAATTCTTACCTCCACCACCAAAATCGTACTTGATTATTTGGGAACCCCTTGCCCAGGGAAGCTCACTTAATAAATTTTTAAAAGTATTAAGACGGCCATGTATTTCCAATGGATCCTCACAATTAGAAAGATAAAAACAACTTACCCGCTGCCCTATCTGACTAATTAAATCAATCAAGTTATGCATTACAGTTCCGCTTATGTCTCCACTTACCCCTTTTATCCGTCCCTGCATCCATAAATCACGAATATAAAGATAATTTTCTTGGGAGGTTAACCAAGCAGTTTGCTTTCCTTTTGCGTCCGAAACCCCCATATTCCAATAAAGATATTTACCGAGCAGTACATCTTCCGAAGAATGTCCACCCGCTGATTCAAGACCAAAGTTATTCATGTAAAGATTCCTGGCTACCTCTCTAATTTCTGGGTCAAGACTTTCTTGTATCCTTTGCCAAACCGCACGTCTAAAACCACGATTATATGGGATCTGACTAAAAAATCGGTGATAATCTTGCGCGTTTGAAAGGGTAGGAATATTTTGACCTTCTAGCGGACGCCCTAAGACATAGGATAAAAATTCAAGACGGTTTGTGGCAATCTCTAAAAGAGCCCCTTTTAACGGCAGGTGAACCCCATTAACTGTGGGGTTGATATCAACCAAGATTGCCATTTCTGGACGCACCCTAGTTATATATGTAAAATTCGCTGGCTCAGAGGCTACCCCCAAATACACACCACCCTTGACTTGCAAACTACCAAAGGCATCTAAATAACTAATCTCATTAGGAGCTTCCCAACGTTGATAGGCTGGTTGTGATTCTACAAACTCATCTTCAAGGCCAAAGGATGCAAAGGTGCTTTTAATTAAAGCGGAATAATCCACTGTAGAGGAAAAATTTTTAAAGAAATCTCGATAAGACATATGTCTGATCGCTTTAAAATCAAATTCAACCACCCGCCCAATTCCTTTGACCCGATTTATTAAGCTTCTGCCGACACTTGAAAGTGTTCCAAAACCCAAAAAATATCACCTCGAGAATATATTGTTTCTTCTACTTAAGATATCGTATCCTGAAGGCAAAAACTTGCGCTAATTTGGGGTTATCGAGCTACTTTTTGCCGGGCTTTCTGATGCTCATCAAAATTGCGGGTAAAGATGTGTGAGCCGTCAGATTTAGCAACAAAAAAATAGAAATCTGTCTTGGCCGGATAAACAGCCGCCTTAATTGACTCTAGCCCGGGATTGCAAATTGGTCCAGGGGGCAAGCCTTTTTTCTTATACGTATTGTAAGGGGAATCAACTGACAATTGATCATGGGAAACCTTTTTGGTTGGCCGCTCCAGGGCATATTTAATTGTGGGGTCAGCCGCCAGGGGCATGTCTGCTTTTAAACGATTGTGGAAGACCGAAGATATAATTTCGCGCTCCTCCGGCTTTTGCGCCTCTTTTTCAATGATCGAGGCCAGGGTCAAAATTTCATGCAAATTATATTCCGTCTCTGCTTGGGCACCCTCCCAAAATGGGAGCACCAGCTCTTCAAAACGGCTCACCATTATTTCTGCTAAGTCAGCAACCTTAGCATCAGCAAAAAACCAGTAAGTATCCGGGTAAAGATAACCCTCGAGCGATTCAGACGGAATATACTTAAAAACAGCCCAGTGTCTATTTCTAAAATCTTCTTTTATCCCCTCGCTAACTAACCCTTGGAATTCCTCGGGGTCGCTGACCCCTTTTTCTTTTAATATTTTCCCCATCTTATAAATCGAGGTCCCTTCGGGAAAAGTCACAGAGGCCCGTTCTAGATTAAGTTCAATCACCCGCCCATTCTTTAATTTCCAAAGGACTGAGATTAGATTTTGCGAAGGTGACAAACGATAACTGCCTGCCTGGATGTTTTTTGAAAGGCCAAAAACCCTGGCCACAAAACTAAAAGAGCTGTCGCTCTTTAATATCTTATTGCTTTTTAAAATCCCTTGGACTGCGTAGCCAGTTGCCCCGGCCGGGACCTCAATATCATAGCTATTATGATCAAACGGATTAGCCACCTGAAAAAGAGAGGCAAAAAACAAGACCAAAATTAAAACAAGCAAACTAGCCAGCCCAAAATAAATACCCACCATTAGATCAGAAAATAAAAAACCTATCTTTTTTTCTGTTGGTTTCATTTTTTTCTGCTATCAAGATAATTTCGCAGAATATAGGCGGCCGCAGATTTATCAATAACCTTTTTGCGCTTTTTTCTAGAAAGCCCCGCAGAAATTAGGTCCCGCTCTGCCGCCACAGTGGTTAAGCGCTCATCCCAGGTCACAACTTTTATTTCAAAGTTTTTTTCTAGCTCAGCCACAAAAGCCTGCACTTTTTCAGCTTGGGGACCCAGCCCACCTTTTAAAGATTTTGGCAATCCAACCACGATTTCGGTAACACTGCCATAGTCATCAATTATTTTTTTCAGGTTGGGGATGAGGTTTTCGTCATTTTGCAGGGTTGCCACTGGTTGCGCGGTTATTTGCAAAGGGTCAGAAATAGCAATCCCGAGGCGAGCTTGGCCATGATCAATTGCCAATATACGCATTACTCTTTTCTCAAAAACTCCGTCACGCGTTTTAAGGCTTCGGCAACCATGGCAGAATCAGATCCACCACCCTCAACCTTATCATCACGCCCCCCGCCTTTACCATTAATAAGCGAAGTGAAAACTTCAGCTATTTTCTTGGCAGAATAACCTTTGGCTATCAGGTCAGGGGTAACCTTAATCAGAAAAATCACTCTGGCATCTAAAACAGAAGCCAACAAGATCACGCAAGACTTAAGCTCATGCGCAACCTGGTCAGAGAGCTGGCGTATTACCTCCATGGTGTAGCCCTCAAACCCCTTGATCAAAACCTTAACCCCGGCTAACCCCACAATTTCCTTAGATAAATCAGAAGTTTCAGCCACCGCGCTTTTGAGCTTAAGTTCTTTTACCTCTCGCTCTGTTTTAGCGATTCTCTCTTTTAGCCAATCAAGCCGGCCATAAAGATGCTCTAAGATTGTTTTAACGTTAACAGAATCATGCGCGTCAACAGCTTTGGCTAAACGATCTATCTCTGTTACCTCAATGGTAAAAATTCCCATTTCAGAAAAACGCTTCCCCCCCAAGACCGCTTTTTCAGCCTCTAGCTTTTTATATTCTTTGACCAAGGCTCGAACTTCATCAAAGGTTGATTTCGCGCAATAAACCACATTAATTTTAGCTGCCTGACCAGCAATGGCTTCAATCCTTCTAACCCCAGAACCCAGGGCACTTTCACTTTGAACCTTAAAAAAGATAATGTCTGCGGTAGATTTAACGTGGGTCCCGCCACAAAGTTCCAAACTATAATCCCCAATCTTTAAGACCCGAACCTTATCCCCATACTTTTCTCCAAAAAGGGCCATCGCCCCCATCTTTTGGGCATCTTTAAAGGATTTTTGCATAACCTCAACCTTCAGCTTCTCTTTGATTTTTTGATTAACAATAGATTCAACCTGACACAGTTGTTCTGAAGTCAAGGCTGAAAAATGGCTAAAATCAAAGCGCAGTTTTTCAGGCCCAACATAAGACCCAGCCTGTTTCACCTGTTCGCCCAAAACCTCTCTCAAGGCCTTGTGAAGCAGATGTGTGGCTGTGTGGTGAGCTTCGGTCGCCTGTCTCTTTGACAAATCAACGGTTAAAGTTACTTTTTCTTTTTCCTTTAAATCACCCGTTCCATCAACCAAATGAACAACTGAACCAGCCGGAGAAACTAAGGTATCCAGAACTCTCAATTTTTGATCTTGGTATGAAATAATCCCCGTGTCACCAACTTGCCCCCCGCTTTCCGCGTAAAATGGGGTGTGATCACAAACAATCATCTTTTCCTGGGCCAGGACTGCCTTAATTTTGGCTGCTTCTGATGTTTTAGTATAGCCGTCAAAGCGAGTTTGGCCATAATCTATTTTAGCTACCTTCGCTTTCTTATTATCACCAGAAATACCCGCTGACCGCGCCCGCTCCCGCTGTTTCTCCATCTCACAATTAAATTCTTTTTCATTGATGGCAAAGCCAAGCTCGCCCGCCATCTCTTTTGACAGCTCATAGGGAAAACCAAAAGTATCATGAAGCTTAAATATCACCTCACCGGGTAAATTTTTATCTTGGCTATGTTCAGCAATGACTTGATTAAAAAGGGCAAGCCCTTGCTCTAAAGTTTGCAAAAAGTTTTCCTCTTCAGCTTTTATTACTTTGACAATGGTTTCTTTGTTTTTTTCAAGATTTGGATATACGCTCCCCAGCTCTTTAATAACATCACCAGCCAAAAGATAGAGGAAAGGCTTATTTATCCCTAAAATTTTACCAAAGCGCAAAGCCCGGCGGACCAAACGGCGCAAGACATACTCTCGGCCAGCATTGCCAGGTATTACACCATCACTAATCAAATGAGTAATCGCCCTAATATGATCAGCAATTATACGCAAGGTACTCTCCGGCGAATTTTCTATTTTAACTCGCCCTCTGATCTTTTCAATCAACCCAGTAAACAAATCTGTGTCAAAATTTGACCCAACCCCTTGCATAACTGACGCAATCCGCTCTAGCCCCATTCCGGTATCAATCCCCTTCTGTTTCAGTGGAATTAATTCTCCAGCTTCATTGCGATCATATTGAATAAAAACTAAGTTCCACACTTCTAAAAAGCGGTCACAATCACAACCTGGCTGGCAATCTGGCTTTGCGCAACCCTTCTCCGGCCCCAAGTCATAATAAATCTCTGAACAAGGGCCGCAGGGACCCGTGGGACCAACCGCCCAAAAATTATTCTCTTCATCAAGGCGGAAAAGTTTTTCTTTTGGAAGACCCATCTCCTTTAACCAAATATCATAAGCCTCATCATCTTTCTCAAAGACTGCCACGGAAAGTTTTACTGGAGGGACCCTTAACTCCTTGGTTAAAAATTCCCAGGCAAAAGCAATTGCCTCTTTTTTAAAATAATCACCAAAGGAAAAATTACCCAGCATCTCGAAAAAAGTTTGATGCCTGGCAGTTTGGCCAACATTTTCAAGGTCGATCATCCGCACACACTTTTGCACGGTCGTCACCCGCTTAAACCTAGGTTTTTCTTGACCCAAAAAAATCGGCTTAAACTGAAGCATCCCAGCTAAAGTTAAAAGAACTGTTGGATCAGCTGGGATCAAAGATGAACCAGGCAAACGCTGATGCCCCTTTGATTCAAAATATTTTAAAAACTTTTCTCTTATTTCGCTGCTCTTCACAAATATTCCTCAACAACCTCTTTAATTTCTCTAAAGACATCATCAATTCCAGCTTCATTGGCATTGACCAAGCGGACCCTTTTGGCTTCGTTTTGAGCGATAGTTAAATAAGCTTGGCGAACCCTGTGGTGAAAAGCGATCGCTTCTTTTTCAAACCGATCGACTTCTCCCCGCGCCCTCGCCCTTTTTATCCCCACCTCAGGCGAAACATCAAGCAAAATTGTCAGGTCAGGAATAACCCCATGAGAAGAGACCATATTAATGTAGCGGACAAAATCCTCTGGCAAGCCACGGCCGCCAACCTGGTAAGCAATAGTCGAATCAATGTAGCGGTCAGAAACCACGATGTTCCCTTCAGCTAAAGCTGGCTGAATTATCTTTTTAACGTGGTCTGAGCGGTCAGCCGCGAAAAGATAAATCTCAGTTGTTTTATCTAAAATTGTTTCAGGGTTAAGCAAAATCTGGCGCAGCTCTTTTCCCAAATTTGTCCCTCCAGGCTCCTGGGTAACAATAACATTCTGGCCCTTAGCTAACAGGTACTCTCGGAGCAAGTTTACCTGGGTCGATTTGCCACACCCTTCCGCTCCTTCAAAAGTTATGAACATTGATGGCTCCTATTCTTTAAGTATTAAGACCAAAACCTAACTCAAATTCCTGGCGCAGTGAGCGATATTTAAACTTTACATTATAACAATGCATGTCAAAAAAGATGGAATAATCTAAATCTTCTGGCTGCCAGTTGTCAATAAAATATGATGTTTCATAGCCCAGCCCAAACTTGCCCAACATAAAGATTAATTCAGAAGTAAAGCGATCAAGAGGACTAAAACGATAGTTTTCAAAATTAAAAGGGCTCGCGCCAGAAACTTTAAAATAATGGAAATACCCTAAGCCAAGCTGGGTATTTCTGGCCAAACTTTTTCTGATCTTTAGGCCCCCAGTAGCCTTGAGCCAACGACCCCCGCTTGAATAAAAACGTGAATCAAGCTCAACCGCTGGGCTAATAGTCCCTACTGGTAAATCAGTAAAATCTTTATAAACCCTCGCCTTAGCAAGATTGCGCTCAAGGTCAAGGGTGTTTTCTTCAAAGATCCTGGCTGTCCCTATTTCATAATCATATTTGACCAAACTTTGCGCCAAGTCATTTTCCCTGCTCCGCAAAACAAAGCCTGGCAAAAAGCTAACTCTTTCATAGTTAATTCTTTCACGAAATGAGAACATGGTTTCCAGCTCATAGCGGCGACGTTTTGGTTTAGAAAAGAAAGGGGACTCCCTGTCTCGCGCGTTAACATCTTCACCAAAAAACAAACTGTGAGTTAACCCGGCGGACAAGCCATCAGATCCCGCGGTATAGAAGCGAACATTGCCTCGACTATCATTTGATAAGATATAGTCCGCTTCAATCCCGCCGCCCAAACCTTTTTTCGCCGCATAAGTTAAGCTATAAGTACCAGAGAGCTCTCGCTTAATATGCCAGGCGAACCGCTCATGGACATAAGAACCATCTTCATCATTTGAACCAATATCCGGGAACGGAGGAATATTGCTGCGCTCTCGCTCTTCAGCGTAAATATCATAAATATATGTCGGCATTGGCAAGACAGGCAGGCGGTCCAACCAAAAATAGGCCCAATACGCGACTAACCAACCGTACTCCGGATAAACCGTCAGATCAGCCGCTGAAACATGATAGTGAGGGTTTGGTTCATCACAAGTAGTAAAAGAGGCATTTTTCAAAATAAAAACATCTTTTTCAAGGTCAATTTTTTTGCCAGCCAGCTGCAAACCTTGATAAGCAAAAGAGACCTCAGAGGCTGAGCCCTGTCTCAATTTTAGCTTATAATCTAAACTTTCACCCTCAAAACTAATATTCTCATAATTAAGAGTAAAACCATCCCTGGCATGGACCATGTCTGTCTTGGCATTATAGGTTATGTCACGGCCAAAGACCAAAATATCTTTATATTCAACAGCCACATTTCCCTCAGCATGGATCAGTTGCTGCTCTTTATCGTAGGAAACATTGTCACCATTAATAGTAAAGTCCTTGTTTTGGGCAGAGGCGAACGTAGCAACAAAAAGGATAAGTATTATACTAAGACACTTGTTCATAACGGCTTTCCTTACTACAAAATTTCGTGATATCTTTGCGAAAGACAAGTTCGATTTTGCCGACCGGGCCATTACGTTGCTTCGCAATAATAATTTCAGCAATATTACCTCGCTCTGACTGGGGATTATAATAATCTTCGCGATGGATAAACATGACCACGTCAGCTGTCTGCTCAATTTCGCCAGATTCGCGCAAATCAGACAACCGTGGAATGCGGTCGGTACGCTGCTCAACCGCCCTTGACAGCTGAGAAAGCGCGATAACAGGGACATCAATTTCGCGAGCTAGTGTTTTGAGAGAACGGGCAATCTCTGAGATTTCCTGCACCCTATTCTCGACCCGCCCAATCCCCCTCATAAGCTGCAAGTAATCAATAATTATCAGGCCCAACCCTCGCTCAAGTTTTAAGCGCCGGGCCTTGGCCCTGATCTCAGTTGAGGTTAGGGTCGCTGAATCGTCAATATAAATCGGCGCTTCAGATAGCCGGCCCAAGGCCCTAGTTAATTTTTTCCAGCCAGTGTCAGAAAGAGAAGCTGTCTTAAGCCGCTGGGCATCAACCTCTGCTTCTGAGCAGAGCATGCGCTGGGCTAATTGTTCTTTGCTCATTTCTAAGGAAAAAATAGCCACCGGGATTTTGTTTTTAACCGCCGCGTTTTGGGCAATATTTAAACAGAGCGCGGTTTTACCGACCGAAGGTCTGGCCGCAATAATAATTAGTTCAGAATTTTGGAAGCCAGCAGTCATCTTATCAAGGTCAGGAAAACCAGTCGGCGTGCCAGTGATCGCTTCTTTTTTTTCATAAAGGCTATCAATTTTATTCAAGACACTCTTCATGACCGTATCAATTTTTTGAAAACCTTCACGAACCCTTCCCAAAGCTATGCCAAAAATAGATTTTTCAGCATCATCAAGAATTTGATCAACCCTCTCTCGCTCTTCAAAAGCATTGGCGACAATTTGGGTCCCAGCCTCAATTAAGCTGCGCAAAGTCGCTTTTTCTTCCACAATCTTGGCATAGTACTCAACATTGGCCGAGGTAGGGACAGAATTTAAAAGGTCAGCCAAGTAGACCGCCCCACCAGCCGCCTCAAGGGTCCCGCCTTTGCGCATAGCATCAGTCACTGTGATTAAATCGATCGGCTCTCCCCGATCGAACAAACTTAAAATAGCTTCAAAAATTCGGCGGTGGGCATCCCGATAAAAACTATCTGGCCGAACAGTTTCAACCACGCGCACCATAGCATTTTTGTCCAGCAGCATGGCGCCAACAACAGACTGTTCCGCGGCAAGGTCCTGGGGGGGTATTTTTTCTTCAGGCATAGGCCTTAATTCTACCTAATTTTAACCTTGGATTCAAGGAGAGGCTGTGCTAAAATTCTGGCAAGATCATCGCCTAAAAAGGAGAAACTTAAAATGAAAAAAAATATCCTTATTATATTACTAACCCTGATCCTAGCTCTGCCAACCTTAGCCATTGGCAAATTAGATCAGCAGACAATTATTGTTACTGGCCAAGGGAACATCACGGCCAGTCCTGATATCGCTTACCTCACCATTGGGGTTGAAAAAGATGATAATAAAGCTGAGGCAGCCCAAGAAAAAGCAGCTGAGACCATGAACCAGGTCTTAAGCATTCTGGCTGCTTTTAAAATCCCAAAAGACAAGATCGAAACCTCTAATTTCAGACTGTGGGCACGTTATGAATACAATAGCGGTAAACGAAAATTAGAGGGGTATACCGTTGGCAATGAAGTCAAAGTTACAATCGATAACCTTAGCCTGGTCAGTAAATGTATTGACTCAACTATTGCCGCTGGAGCATCTGAGGTTAGAAACATCACCTTCACTGTCAAGGATAATACTGCTTACAAAAACGAGGCCTTGAAAAAAGCCTTTAATGAAGCCAAAGAAAAAGCCAAATCAATTGCCGCGGCTTCCGGCCTTAAGCTGGTCAGGATCGCGAATATTCAAGAAAATGAGGCTTGCGTTAGCCCGATTTTTCAACCAGCCATGAAGTTTAAAGCTGAAGGAGTTGGCAGCGGCGGCACCCCCACCCCTGTCGCGCCAGGAAAAATCGAGATCAGCGCCGGACTGACAGTGACTTACGAGTGTAAATAAGCCTTAAGAAACTTTCGCGCCAGCCGCAATATCCTTTTCAACTGTAGTACACACTAGTTGGCTGCGATCGTCATTATGCGCGCACAAAACCATCCCATGGCTTTCTACCCCGCGGATAGTTTTCGGCTCAAGATTAGCCAGCATAACTACTTTTTTCCCAGGCAACTCTTCTAACGAATAGAACTTTTTAATTCCAGCCACCAACGTTCTCTCCTCCCCACCTAAATCAACCGTTAGCTTGTAAAGCTTATCCGCGCCTTCAACTTCTTCGGCAGTTTTAATTTCTGCAACCCTTAAATCCAGCTTTCCAAAATCAGCAAATGATATGTTTTCCATTATTTTTCACCTCATATTGATTTTATCATATAAAATGAAATTTTTGCCCAAAAGTATCGATAAATGTACAGGAGAAAAGAATGACAAAAATACCAAGAATAATGAAATTGTATTTTGGTCAAAGAATTCCTGGCTTGTGGAAATTCTCAAGAAAAGCAGTAAAAGATCAAAAGTATCAACTCGGCAAAATAGTCCCTCCTGATAATCCATTTGCATCACTAAACCTTGATTTTAGCAGAATGTCCCCCAAAGAGGTTAGGGGTATTGCACGACAAGCTGTTCGCTTAGAAAAAATAGACATGGATGACTTAAGACTAACAAACAAACGGAATCTTATAATATATATGAGAAAAGAAATAGAAAATGAAAAAAAATCAGTAAGGGAAATCCTTACCAGGCTTAAACTTATATACGTGGATAAAACAGAACCAGCGGAAAAAACTGAGCTTATACTTATACATAAAGCCTTATTCCTGGCGCTGGGTAATGCAAGCAAAGCAGAAAAAGAACAATTTCAACAAGACTTTAAAGAATTGAGTACAACAGGTTCTCCGGAGGCTTATGAAAGAATTGAAGCGATAATTTCAAGAAATTTCGGCTTGAGAGATCTTGACGAAATTGAATTCAAACACTTATTTGATTATGTAAAAGATGAAACAGGCAAAAAACGCGAATTTCTTGATCTTCCAGAGTTATTAACTGGTCAAGAAATTGCAATCCCAGATTGGTTTCCTCGCCCAGGAAAAAGATTTTCTTCCGATTGGATACTTCTAAGCCTTAATATTCGCAGCATGATGAAAAGATTAACAGATAAGCCAAGGATTTATTATCAAGGAATTGGGGCTAATAAAAATGGAGGAGCATTTGATATATTAAAGCCTCTTTTACAATATGATTATACTGATCTAATTGGCACTGACATTTCTGATCTTTCATTTAATAAATTTTGTGTATTAGCTCGTCATGATTTAAGAGGGCTCAGGGATGAAAATAATGGATTGGTAGTTAATTCTTTAAAGTGCCTTAAGGAAGGCCCAGGCATATACACTGCAACTTTTGATTTTCTTGAAAAAAAAAGAAGGGTAAAGGCCTATTTTGGGTTTGATGGTAGCACGGGATTTCCAAAGGAACTGGAACAGGGATTTAATGCAGCCTTAATAGTAGGAGGTCAGGTACCAGACGGGCTAATGGACCATTTTGATAAAAAGGCGGGTTTGTGTATAGGCGAAGGTGCGACAGAATTATTTCCAACACCACGATTGGAAAGTGCTAACCCGTGGCATTTCGGAAAATTATTGGATGAGTGGACAGAAGTAAATTCTTTTGCTTTCTTTAGGCTAAGCACCAGAATTAATCATGTAAATCATACATATGAAACCCCAAGTAGCTGTTCCCGTGTGCATTTTTCTTCATTCTTTGTACCACCAGAAACTGAGCAAGCTTTGTTTGCTAGCCAAGCACAAGTCACTATTAAATAAGCTTCTTCATTTCAAGAATTTCTTCAAATACTTCCCCGTATAACTCTTCGCCACCTTAGCCACCTGCTCAGGTGTCCCCTCTGCCACAATCTCTCCCCCTAGATCCCCACCCTCTGGCCCCAAATCAATAATATAATCAGCAGTTTTAATCACATCTAGATTATGTTCAATAACAATCATTGAATTGCCGGATTCAACCAAACGATGCAGGACATGAAGCAAATTTTTAATGTCAGCAAAGTGTAGGCCAGTAGTTGGCTCATCAAG
>JBDRMQ010000049.1:0-10107 GCA_043811955.1 bacterium
CGACTCGCCGCACATCTACTGACAAGTAAATACGCGCCTCTCCGGCAGATAAGTCTCTGACCAGCCGTGTTTTCTTGTCGTAATAACTGTGATTGATCGCCCCGCAACAACCGCAAACCGTTTTTTTTGGCGTCGTTCCATTTGCCGCCACGAAGAAAAACAAACTTACACAGGCCGGTATCTAAAACCCTGAACCTGGATGAAATCTTTTGCCTTAAAGAATACCGAACTATCGGCAATGGTTTCACTTTTCAGTGGAGAAGTAGATTGTTCCTAATCAAGAGCCCTTCCATTACCATGAAAAAACAACGGGTTTGTATTATGGAGCATTTTAATGGCGAGATTATGCTTAAGCTTAAAGACAAATATCTTTCTTTTATTGAAGTAACCCAAAAGGACCTTAAAACCATCGCCAAAGACCAAAACGCCTGCCAGAAACTCATTAAAAAAACCAGGACTTACTATCCCCCGCCCAAAAACCATCCCTGGAGAAGGTGGGTTGTGACAAAGAAAAAGAGTATGATCTGTGTGTAAATCCGGACATTTTCATCTTGCTAAGAACCGGACATTTTCACTTTGCCTTGACAGAGAGAAGAGGGGGTGAGTTAAGACCTTTAACCATGCTATAGTTAACTATGCCCAAAATCCGTTTGCAAAAATATTGCTCAGAACAAGGGATTGCTTCCCGCCGAAAGGCTGAAGAATACATCCAAAAAGGCTGGGTCAAGGTAAATGGTCAGGTTGTAACAGAATTAGGCATAAAAATTGATCCAACAAAAGACAAAGTTGAATTAACCCCCGAGGCTAAACAGGAAATAGAAAAATTCCACTATATCCTGCTTAATAAACCAATTGGTTATGTGACGAATCTGCCGCAAAAAGGGGAAAAGCAAGCCAGTGAGCTTTTGCCTCATAAATTTCGCAAGTTAAGCGCAGTCGGCCGCCTAGACAAAGATTCAGAAGGCCTGCTTTTATTTACCAATGATGGGGTAGTGGCCCATCGCTTAACTTCGCCTAAATTTGAGCATGAAAAAGAATACGAAGTTATTGTGGATCGAGCGGTGAGCGATGAGATGTTAGGGAAATATCGCAGAGGGATCGTTATTCTTGGAGAAAAAACAAAGCCTGTTGAGGTGAAAAAACTTAAAGGGACAATATATCGTTTTATTTTGCGGGAGGGGAAGAATCGGCAGATTAGAAGGATGCTTAATAATTTTGGGTATAAAGTGATGAGTTTGAAAAGGGTTAGATTAGCTAATCTCAAGTTAGGCCTTCTTGAAGTTGGTCAACACCGCGCACTCTCTGAGATTGAACGATCAGCCCTCTTGGGCTAGAATAGTCTTATGGTAACCAAATACGTCTGCCAATCATGCAACCAGGATTTTCCCCGTTGGTATGGACAGTGTCCGTCATGTGAAGAATGGAATGCCCTTGTTGAGGAAGAAATCCGAAATCCTAAAACCTGCCTGCCGGCAGGCAGGTCCGAAACCCTAAACAAATCCAAAACTCAAAATTCAAATGCTCAAAAACCGATTTCAATAGTTGAGGTTGATTACAATAGCGAAGAAAGGGTTTCGAGTGGAATTGGGGAGGTTGATCGGGTTTTGGGAGGGGGAGTTGTGGCTGGTTCAGCAGTGCTGGTTTCTGGCGAGCCAGGGATTGGTAAATCTACGCTCATGCTCCAGGTTGCAGAATCTCTGAGCAAAAAAGAAAAAGTTCTCTATGTTAGCGGGGAAGAGTCAGCGAAACAAATCAGGCTGCGGGCAGAAAGATTAGGTACCCTTTCCAAAAACTTACTGCTTTATCCGGAAACTAATCTTTTTGCCATTGAAAAAGCTATCTCTGAGACAAAACCGGAATTTGTTATCATTGACTCGATCCAAACTATGTCACGTGAAGATGTCTCGTCTGCCCCAGGTTCTGTTTCGCAGGTGCGGGAGTGCTCGAACTATTTAGTTAGCATTGCTAAATCTTTAGGAATCCCAATCTTTATCGTGGGACATGTAACTAAAGAAGGGAATATCGCTGGGCCTAGAATCTTAGAGCACATGGTTGATACAGTTTTATATTTTGAAGGGGAGCGGCACAAGCAGTACAGAATTTTGCGGGCAAATAAAAACCGTTTTGGCTCAACTAACGAGATTGGCATTTTTGAAATGAAAGATAAAGGTTTGGTTGAAGTAGCTAATCCGTCTAAAGTCTTTTTAGAGGAGCGGGCCGAAGCTGCTCCAGGTTCAGTGGTTGCCGCAGCGATCGAGGGGAGCCGGCCGCTTCTGGTTGAAATTCAGGCCTTAGTTGTTCCCACCAAGATGCCGTATCCAGCTCGAAAAACTTCAGGCGTTGATTATAATCGGGTGGCAATTGTCATTGCCGTGTTGGAAAAGCAGGTTGGCTTAAAGTTGGCTGAAGCGGATGTTTATGTTAATGTGGCTGGTGGGATTAAAGTGTTTGAGCCAGCAATGGATTTGCCCATTGCCCTGGCAATTGCTTCTTGCTATAAGAATAAACCAATTGAGGCTAAAACTATGGCAGTGGGGGAAATTGGTTTGTCCGGTGAGATTCGCTCAGTCAACCAAATTGAAAAGCGTTTTAAAGAGGCGACTAAGCTAGGTTTTACAAATATTATCGCGCCCCAAAAAGGGCTAACTCTACTTAATATATTCTCGCAGCTTTTTAGCGCGGGTCGGGTGCTTTAGCTTCCGCAAAGCCTTTGCCTCAATTTGACGAATTCGCTCGCGGGTAACATTAAAAACTTTCCCAACCTCTTCCAGCGTCCGGTTGTGGCCGTCTTCAATGCCAAAGCGAAGTTTGAGCACTGTTTTTTCGCGGTCAGTTAGCGTGTCCATGACTTTTTCCAGGTCATCATGAAGCAACCCTTGCATAACAATCTCATCAGGGGCTTGGACAGAAGCATCTTCCACAAAGTCACCCAAACGTGAGCTGTCTTCGTCGCCAATAGGCATTTCCAGCGAGAGCGGGACCTGTGAAACTTTAAGGATCTCACGGACCTTCTCAACTGGAATGCGTGATTTGCGGGCAATCTCTTTCTCGGTTGGTTTGCGGCCTAATTTTTGCAAAAGCTGCCGGGAAGTTTTGCGCAGACGATTGATGGTCTCGACCATGTGGACCGGAATACGAATGGTGCGAGCTTGGTCTGCAATCGCGCGAGTGATCGCTTGCCTAATCCACCAGGTGGCGTAGGTTGAAAACTTATAGCCTTTGCGGTGGTCAAATTTTTCAACCGCACGGATAAGGCCAAGGTTGCCTTCCTGGACAAGATCAAGGAAGAGCATTCCTCTGCCAGTATACTTTTTCGCGATAGAAACAACTAAGCGCAAGTTAGAGTTAACTAATTTGTGCTTAGCCCGCATATCGCCGGCAATAATCCGCTTAGCCAGGACAACTTCTTCCAGTGAAGTCAAAAGAGGGAACTTGCCGATCTCCCGTAAATACATGCGAACAGTATCATCAACGCCAATCCCCCTGATACTGGAGAGCTCTTTATTTAAAGGGTCTTTTTCCTGGTCGTTTTTTGGGGCCTTTTTTTCTGTGACTTCGATCCCTAGGCTTAATAAAGACTCAATTTCATTTAAGTTTTTTTCTGGCTTAGGATAGATCTTCAGGATTTCCTCTGGGGTTAGATACCCTTTGCGGAAAGCCGAGGCCTTTAATAATTCAAAATCTTTTTCTCTTTCTGTCATGGGGCCCTCCTTAGGTTACTTCGCAGTCTTTTTCAATAAATTTCACTTTTTAATAAAGTTAATAGTTCGCCAACTGCTCCTGTTTCGCCGGCCTCTTCGGCAGCCTTAATTTTTAGCTTTAAGGCGCCAATTTTTTGACGGGAGCGTTCTTGCCTCAGGACCTGGATGCAATCGCTCAATATCTCGCCTTGCTGCTTTTCGCCGGTCAAGTGCTCGCTTATGAGCAGTTTTGAAAAGTAACTTTTGACTTTTTCATCTGTTAAGTTTTCTAATAAAAAATGTTCCACATTGGTTGGGGCTGGATCATCAAGGGAAAAGATCATCTTAGCAATTGACCTGGTCTCAAAACTTGAAAAATCTTCAAGGCTCATTTTATTTCGCAGGGTTGCTAGCTCCTCAGGGTTTTGCAAAGCGATTGCCAACAGGTTTTTTTCCGCCTCAATTACTTTTGACGATGGTTTTGTGATAATTTTGCTGTATTTCCTTGGGCTCACTTTTGTGTAATGTCGCAGGCTTTGGGCCTTGGTGATAATTGTTTCTGCGCTTACCTGCAAAATTTTTGCCGCGACCTTAGCGTATTCTTTTTGAACAAAAGGATCTGTTTCCTGAGAAAGAAGAACAGCTGTTTCTTGGATGGCCACGGCTTTTGCTTCAATATCATTTAAGTTCCGCTTGGCCGCGATCCGGCGGATTTTGAATTCAAGAAAAGAGATGGCCTTATCAATTACTTTGCTAAAGACTGGGGCGCCTTTTTGGCGGATAATCTCGTCAGGGTCTTTGCCGCCAACGAGCACCGCGACTTTTACCTTTAAGCCCTGTTTGCGCAAGAGGTTGATCGAGCGTTCGGTGGCTATTTCTCCCGCAGAGTCAGCGTCATAGGCCAGGATGGCAGTATCGCAGTAATGGCTGAGCAGTTTGCATTGCTCAGCTGTTAGGGCTGTGCCCAGGGAGGCGACTATATTTGTCAGCCCGGCTTGGGTTGGGGTGATTAGGTCAAAGTAGCCTTCAACAATGACAGCAGTTTGCTTTTGTTTAATGCTGTTCTTTGACAGGTTTAAGCCAAACAGGGTTGTGCCTTTATGGTAGATGGCTGATTCAGGTGAGTTCAAATACTTTGGTTCCTGGTTGCCGATCGAGCGCCCGCCGATCGCGATGGCTCGGCCGCGCTGATCAAATATGGGGATAATTAAACGGTTGCGGAAGCGGTCGTAGTAGCTGTCTTTCCCCTCGCGCGGCAAAATTAAGCCGGCTTTATTTGCAAGGACAGGGGAGACCCCTCGGGAGATTAGATGTTTAAAAAGGTTGTCCCAGCTGTCTGGCGCAAAACCAAGCTGAAAGGTTTTGATGGTTGCTTCGCTGAGGCCGCGGTCTTTTAAGTGCTTGGTTGTTGTTTCGTTTAGGCTCTGTCCATAGAATTTAATAGCCAGCTGCATTATCTGATAGAGTTGGTCTTTTTCATTTCGCGTTGGTCCCCCAGGGTTTATTTCTGGAAGGGTTATCCCTAACTTTGTCCCCAGGTCCGCGACTGCTTCTATAAAGCTGATGTTTTCTATTTTCATGAGAAAAGAAAAAACATTCCCCCCCTCGTTGCAGCCAAAGCAATGGAAGATTTGCTTGTCTGGCGATACCGTAAATGAGGGATCTTTTTCTGAGTGAAAAGGGCAGCTGCCAAGATAGTTTTTGCCTCGTTTCTTAAGTGTGACGTACTCAGAAACTACTTTGACAATATCAGTCTTTGTTCTTATTTCTTCTATTTTTTCTTTTGGAATCATTTATTTTTCGATTTGGCGCCATTCATTCGGGACAAAGAGTTGCTCAAACTTGGAAATAGCGAAGCGGTCGGTCATGCTGGAGATAAAATCAACCGTGTGTTCCAGTTGGGCAGCTTCAGAATTAAAGCTCTTTTGGAAATCATCATTGTAATGAAAATGTCTAAAGAGTTGCTTAATCAAGATCGGCACTTTTTTCTCTTCCCTTTTGGCGACTGGATTTGTGTAAACATTTTTGTACATAAAATCATACAGGCCGTCCATAGCTTCTTGGACTGCTGGGCTAAGTTTTATTTTGTCTTTTGATTGTTTGATCATATCAGGGACAATAGTGTCTAAAATATTATTGCCTAAAACCGCCAGATGCTTTCTGGGCAGGTTTCTGGCAGTAAAAACCCCGGCACTGATCGCATCCTCAATATCATGGCGCAAAAAAGCGATCCGGTCAGCAAAGCGGACAATACATCCTTCTAGTGTTTCTGGCCAGGGATCGTCAGGCGTGTGATTGCGGATCCCGTCAATGACTTCGTAAGTTAAGTTTAGTCCCCGACCATCCCGCTCCAGCACCTCGACAATACGCACGCTTTGCTCGTTATGGAAAAACCGGCGGCCGTAATTTTCTTTTAAAATATCATCGAGGACAAATTCACCGGCATGGCCAAACGGGGTGTGTCCCAGGTCGTGACCCAGGGCAATCGCTTCTGTCAGGTCTTCATTTAGCCTTAGTGCCCGGGCAATTGTCCTGGCAATTTGCGAAACTTCAATCGTATGAGTCAGCCTGGTGCGATAATGGTCCTCAACCGGTGAGATAAAGACCTGGGTTTTATGCTTTAGCCTACGAAAAGCTTGGCAATGAATGATCTTATCGCGATCCCGCTGAAAAGCTGTGCGCAAGGGACATTCTTTTTCTTCTCTTTTGCGGCCACCTGTTTTACTTGAAAGGACAGCATGAGGAGAGAGGGTCTTCTCCTCTCTCTCCTCAATTTCTTTGCGTATTATCAGATTGACCACCTATTGTTTAGATTTTAAAACAGCTTGAGCTGCGGCTAATCTAGCGATCGGGATGCGGTAAGGTGAACAACTAACATAGTTTAATCCGACCTGGTGACAGAATTCAACAGAAGATGGTTCGCCGCCATGCTCGCCGCAAATCCCGCATTTTAATTTTTTGTTGGTCTTTCTCCCTTTTTTCACAGCCATCTCAACAAGCTGGCCAACGCCGGTTTGGTCAAGAACTTGGAATGGGTCAGCCTTTAATATCCCCATTTCCACGTATGAAGGGAGGAATTTCCCGGAGTCATCTCGTGACAGTCCCATGGTCATCTGGGTTAAGTCGTTGGTGCCAAAGGAGAAGAACTCGGCGACTTCAGCT
Source organism: bacterium (assembly GCA_043811955.1). Classification (GTDB taxonomy): domain Bacteria; phylum Margulisbacteria; class WOR-1; order O2-12-FULL-45-9; family O2-12-FULL-45-9; genus JBDRMQ01. Next base: position 6,843 of record JBDRMQ010000049.1, read on the forward strand.
ACTTTGTCAGCTGTCAGGGCTGCGCGAGGTATCTCAATCATTGTGCCGACCATGTACTTAACTTTTACGCCATATTTTTTCATGGTCTCATTGGCAACGCTTCTGATGAGCTCTTCCTGGTTCTTGAGCTCAAGCGTTTCGCCAATTAGCGGGACCATGATTTCCGGCTGTACGTCAACACCCTTTTTCTTAAGCTCACAAGCAGCTTCCATGATTGCCTGGGCTTGCATCTTGGTAATTTCTGGATAAATGATCCCTAAGCGGCAGCCGCGATGGCCAAGCATGGGATTGAACTCGTGAAGAGAATCAATCTTTTGTTTGATCTTTTCTAAACTGACTCCCATCTCTGTTGCCATTTCTTTTTGCTGGGCTTCTTCGTGCGGCACAAATTCGTGTAGGGGAGGATCAAGTAACCTGATTGTAACTGGCAAGCCTTTCATCGCATTAAAAATACCGATAAAATCACCTTTTTGCATTGGCAAAAGCTTAGCTAAGGCTTTTTCCCGACCAGCTAGATCATCAGACAAGATCATCTCACGCACTGCTTTAATCCTGTCACCTTCAAAGAACATGTGTTCTGTGCGACAGAGGCCGATCCCTTCAGCACCAAATTCGCGGGCAACTTTTGAGTCTTTTGGTGTGTCAGCGTTAGTCCTGACGCCAAGTTTCCTGACTTTGTCAGCCCAACCCATGACTTTGCCAAAGTTTCCAGAAAGCTCCGGGATAATTGTTGGGACCTGGCCGACCATGACCTGGCCTGAGCTTCCGTCAAGGGAGATCCAGTCCCCTTCTTTAACAACAGTGTTTCCTACGGTAAACTGTTGTTCTTTGTAATTAATAATGATGGCGCCGCAACCGGCAACGCAACATTTACCCATACCGCGGGCCACAACTGCGGCGTGAGAAGTCATGCCGCCTTTAGCTGTTAAGATACCTTGGGCAGCGTCCATGCCGCCGATATCTTCGGGTGAGGTTTCGATCCTGATCAAGATAACTTTCTTGCCATCTTTGGCCCACGCTTCAGCTTCATCAGCATGAAAGACTGCCTGGCCAGTAGCAGCTCCTGGAGAAGCTGGCAAGCCTTTGGCAATAACCTCTTTTTTAGCCTTTGGGTCAAACATAGGGTGAAGAAGTTGGTCGAGTTGTTCTGGTGCGATGCGCATAATGGCTGTGTTAGTGTTGATCAGTTTTTCTGCTACCATGTCACAGGCTATTTGAAGGGCCGCAGCTGCTGTCCTTTTCCCTGTCCTTGTTTGCAGCATCCAGAGTTTACCTTTTTGGATAGTGAACTCAATGTCCTGCATATCCTTGTAATGCTTTTCCAGCTTTTTGTAGATTGCTTCAAGATTGGCATAGGGTTTTGGCATAACTTCCTGCAAGGTTTTCTGGTCTTTTGAAGACTTGGTTGAAGCATTGATTGGCTGAGGGGTCCTGGTCCCTGCAACAACGTCTTCGCCTTGGGCATTAATCAGGTATTCACCGTAGAATTTCCGCTCACCAGTGGCAGGGTTGCGAGTAAAAGCTACCCCTGTGCCTGAGTCATCACCCATGTTGCCGTAAACCATGGCTTGGACATTGACCGCAGTTCCCCAATCATGAGGGATCTTATTGATCTGGCGATATTTTATAGCACGCTCGCCCATCCATGAGCCAAAAACAGCTTCAATTGCGCCCCAAAGCTGTTTCCAGGGGTCTTCAGGAAAATTCATTCCTTTTCTTTCTTTAATGGCGGCCTTGAAGCGTTTAACCAACTCTTTTAAAGCAGTAACATCCAGGTCAACGTCAAGCTCAACTCCCTTTTCTTTTTTGACTTCTTCCATAATTTCTTCAAAAGGGTCTATGTCAGTTTTAGTGCGTGGTTTAAGGTCAAGCACTACGTCACCATACATCTGGACGAATCTTCTGTAAGCGTCCCAGGCAAAGCGCTCATTTCCTGATTGTTTGGCCAAGCCCTCAACGGTTGTGTCGTTTAAGCCAAGGTTTAAAACCGTATCCATCATTCCTGGCATTGAAATCCTGGCCCCTGATCTCACTGAAACTAGCAGGGGATTATCTTTGTCACCAAATTTTGCCCCCATCACAGCTTCAATATGTTTTATCCCTTGTTCTAGCTGGCTTTGCAGCTCTTTGGGGTATTTGCGGTTCATTTTATAATAAACCGTACACATTTCCGTGGTAATAGTGTAACCGGCTGGAACCGGGATGCCGATGTTGGACATCTCGGCCAGGTTAGCCCCTTTACCCCCCAATAAATTTTTCATCTCAGACTTGCCGTCAGCCTTTTTCCCGCCGAACTTGTAAACGTACTTTTTCCCTTTTGCTTTTGCCATTTTTTCTATTTCCCCTTTCTTTTATTTTAGGACTAGGACAAGGAATAAATTTTGCTTACGCAAAATTTATTGGAGCTGATGGGGATCGAACCCACGGCCTCATGACTGCCAGTCATGCGCTCTCCCAGCTGAGCTACAGCCCCGTAAAAATTTGCTGCGCAAATTTTAAGCACAGGCTTAGGAACAGGAATAGGTTGCAAGTTTTTACCCTGTTCCTTCTCCTCTTCCTATCAATAATGGTAGACGATTGCTTCTTCGCCCCATAGTTCTTCGAGCTTGTAATAATCGCGTTCGCTTTGTTTCATGACGTGAACAACAATATTTCCGAGATCAAGCAGCAACCAGCCGGATTTAAGCAGGCCTTCCCACCTGAAACCTTTAATTTTATTACATCTCAAGCTTTTGTCAATCTCTTTCTCAATTGCCCGCAGCTGTGGTTCAGACCCGGCGCTAGTAATGATCAAGTAATCAATGATGGTTGAGACCTTCTTAATATTAAGGGTGACAATGTTATCGGCTTTTTTTGCCTCAGCAGCTTTGACAATTATTTCGATGAGCTTGGTGTCTTTTATTGCCACAGGTCCTCCTGGGCAATTGATTTTTCACCGTAGATCAAATTTTTAACCATGTTTTTGACTTTTTCTTCGTCTATCCGCCAATAATAAATTCCATCGATCATCATATCCCGGCCAGGCAGGGCGACCATGTTGATGTTGCCGAGCTCATTAGCCGCGCGAATGCCCAGGGCTAGGTTAACTGTCTGCTTTGAATTTAGGTTGGTTTCAACTAAACCGATCAAGGCTAAAAGCAGCTTGGGGGTGCTTAAAATGTGCTCTTTTTTAAGAATTTCATTACCTAGGCAGCGCAAAAATTTTTGCTGCCTGGCAATCCTTTTAAAATCTCCGCCATCTCTTCTGTACCTAAGATAGCCCATA
>JBDRMQ010000050.1:0-2033 GCA_043811955.1 bacterium
GCTGAGTTCACCTGGCCCAAACCACCGTCAATTAAGATCAGGTCTGGCGCTGGCAAGCTCTGGGACAATCCCCCAGAAAATCTGCGCTTAATAATTTCATAAATCGCGGCCACATCATTTGGTTTTCCTGCCACACTTCTAATTTTAAACTTCCGATAAGCGCTCTTTAAGGGGACCCCCCCATAAAAAGTAACCATTGAGCCAACAATGTTTGAGCCTTGGATATTAGAGATGTCAAAGCCTTCAATTCGCGTTGGCAAGGACCCAAGCGCCAAGGCTTCTTTTAACTCTTTGAGCCCAGCCTCGTTTCTTAGTTCAGGCAGATGGCGCGGCCCTTTGGTCTTTAACATTTTGCCAAGCAAGCGGATCCGATCGCGCAAGATAGCTGCCAGCTCAAACTCATGGCGGCCAGCGGCTGACTGCATTTCTTTTTCTAATTTGGCTAACGCCGCTCCCAGATTACCAGCCAGCAAAGATTGAACGCCAGAAATCAGGGCCAAATAATTTTCATGCTCAATTGCCCCAATACAAGGGCCAGAACACTTGCCGATCCGATAATAAAGACAGGGCTGGGCCCTTTTTTTGAGCGGGGTCTCCTTGCACCAGCGGATCGGGAAAAGCTTTTTTACCTGGCGAATAACCTCGCGCACCATCCCGCCCTGAAAACGGCCAAAATAGCGGGCGCCATCTTTGGTTTTTTTACGCGCCAGAAAAAGGCGCGGCCACTCTTCTTGAACAGAAAGTTTTAAAAAAGGATAAGTTTTATCATCGCGCAAGGCAACATTGTAGCGGGGTTTATGCTTTTTGATTAATTCATTCTCAAGCAAAAGGGCATCAAGCTCGCTCTTGGCTAGAATATAATCAATATCACGAAGTTTATCTAAGAGAATACTGGTTTTTAAATCAGGCGGTTTAGTAAAATATGAAGAGACTCGTTTTTTTAAAGACTTGGCCTTGCCAATGTAGAGGATTTCGCCAGATCTTCCGCGAAACAGATAGACCCCGGGTTGGCAGGGGAGGCCGCTTAATTTTTCTCTAAATGAGGACAAAGGCCTCAATTCCTACTTCTTAGCTTCGACTTTAACCCTTAACTTCGCGCTAATATTTTTAAACAATTTGACTGGCAAGGAATATTCACCAACAGCTTTAATCGGCTCAGCTAGATCAATTTTTTTCTTATCAAGCTCAATCCCTGCCTGCGCCAAGGTTGCCTCAATAATATTTTGCGAAGTTACAGAGCCAAATAATTTCCCCTCTGGAGCGACATCAACCGCGATAACAATCTCAAGGCCTGAAATTTTTTCCGCCAAGGTCTCAAACTCAGCCCGTTTAGCAGCCCGCTTTTGCTCAAGCTCAGCTTGCTTTTTTTCAACCATGGCCAGGGCCGCGGCTGTTGCTGGGCCAGCTAAGTTGCGCGGAAAGAGGTAGTTGCGGGCATAACCATCAGCGACCTTAACAACCTCAAAAGCATCCCCTAAATTTTCAACATCTTTATATAATACTATTTTCATGTTAATCCACCAAAAACGGGACAAGCCCAAGTTGGCGAGCCTGCTTAATAACTTTCGCGACCATACGTTGATGCAGCGCGCAACAGCCAGTCATTCTTCTTGGGGCGATCTTGCCTCGGTCAGAGATATAACGTCGGACAGAGCTAACATCCTTATAATCAAGGATTTGCTTTTCAACACAAAAAAAGCAAGGCTTTCTACGTCTCTTTTTAAATTGCCCTCCTTTGGGCTTTAACTTTGGCTTTCTTCTTTCTCTGGTCATTAATTTTCCTCCTCGACTTTCTTAAATATTTTCAGCCGGCCTTAAAAAGGGGTCTCTTCTTCTGCCGGAGCTTGTTCAATTGGGCCGGCGCCGCCTTTGCGGCCAAGCATTTGCATGTTATCGGCGACAACTTCTGTCATGGTTTTTTGCTGGCCATCCTTGCCTTGAAAAGAGCGGATCTGAAGCCGCCCCTCAATCGCCACTGGGCTCCCTTTTTTCAAGAACTCACCACAAATCTCAGCTAACCTTCGCCAAGCAAC
>JBDRMQ010000051.1:0-23531 GCA_043811955.1 bacterium
ATCAAGGCTAAAAGCAGCTTGGGGGTGCTTAAAATGTGCTCTTTTTTAAGAATTTCATTACCTAGGCAGCGCAAAAATTTTTGCTGCCTGGCAATCCTTTTAAAATCTCCGCCATCTCTTCTGTACCTAAGATAGCCCATAGCTTTTTCACCTGATAATTTCTGCATCCCTGGTTGGAGGTCAATGTAGAGCCCTCCAGCATGGTCAACATAATACATTCTTTTTTCAACATCAATGGTTATGCCGCCAAGTTCATCAATAATATTAGTTATGCCAGAGAGATTGACTGAGACATAGTAGGGGATATCAATCTTGAGCAAGTTTTCCACGGCCTTTCGGGTCAAATCAATGCCGCCGTAAGCATAGGCATGATTGATCTTATCAAGTCCGCGATCAGGCAGCAGTGCCAAGGTATCGCGAGGGATAGAAAAAAGAGCAACCTCTTTGTTTTCTGGGTCAGTATGCAGTACCATGATCGTGTCACTGCGATGGCCAAAGGCGTTGTCAATGCCAACAATAAGCACATTTGATTTAGGCAGGCTAACAGTTGTTGGGGCGAGATTGATGAAAACCTCAAGTAGCGCGAGTTTTGAGGCGACAATCCCAACAAAGCTAAAGAGGAGAATAAATATGACGGTAACGGTTGAAATAGCGAGAAGGAATCTTTTCATGATTTTGCCCTTAATAAATAATAATTTCTGGTCTCATTGGTTGATTGATGGACAGGAAGTTTCTGGTCCAGTAAAAATCGCAGGGTGCTGGTGCTTTGCAAAACAATTGCCAGGTCAAGGTCCTTTTCCGCGGCTTGCCTGACTTTACTGACATTTTTATGTTGTCGTCCCTCTTCAATGTGATCAGCTAAATAGATTATTTTTTCCAGTTTGCTCATGTTGGGTGTCCCAGTAGTATGGTGTTTGATCGCCCTAAGGACCTGTTTTGAAGAGACCCCATATTTTTTTTTAGCCAACTGAGCGCTAAGTTCAGCGTGGAGCAGGCCATATGGGTCGTATTTTTTAGCGCAGTCATGTAGGAGTGCCGCCAGGCTGGCAGCTTGCTCAGAGACGCCGTATTTTTTGGCTAATTTGATAGCTATTTTTTCAGTTCGAAGACAGTGGTTAAATCTGTCAGAATCGAGTTCTTGCTTTAATTTCTTTAAAATTTGGTCGCGTTTATCCATAAAAAAACCAAGAGCTTTGTCCTGGCTGTTGTCATTATAGTGTGTTTTGGCTATAATTGTCAACCTATGCCAAGTCTAGTTGTCATTATACTTGCCGCTGGCAAAGGGACCCGGATGAAATCAGATCTACCCAAGGTTTTTCACGAAATTTTGGGTGAACCGATGCTGACTTATGTTTTAGAAAGCGTTAAAAAGCTTAGTCCTGCTAAAATTTTGCTGGTAGTTGGTCATCAACGCGATTTGATCATGAATTATTACAAAGATTGGCCAGTTGAGTTTGTGATCCAAGACAATCAATTAGGGACAGGTCATGCTGTGATGCAAGCTAAGCCATTTTTGGAGGATTTTTCTGGGACGATCTTGGTTGTTAATGGGGATGTCCCTTTGATTTCTACTGAAACGCTGCAAGATTTAATTAGTTTTCACATTGAGAAAAAAGCAGCTGCTACAGATTTAACGGCTGTGCTTGATGATGCTGGTAATTATGGCCGGGTGGTTCGCCAAGAGAATGGAGAGATGCTCAAGATCGTCGAGAAAAAAGATGCTTCAGCAGAAGAATTAAAGATTGGCGAATTTAACACTGGAACTTTTTGCTTTGATAGCCAAGCGCTTTTTGCTGCCTTAGCTGAGGTTAAAGCTGAGAACGCGCAAAAAGAATATTACTTAACTGATACGATTCAAATCTTGCGAAATAAGGACCTGCCGGTCTTTGCCCACCAGGCCAGCGATACCACAGAGACGCTCGGCATAAACACCAAAGATGAATTAGTCTCGGTTGAAAAAATCCTCCTTTCCCGCTCCACTTAAGCCTTTTAAGCATCTTTTTTAAATAAAGTGAAATTTTTACCTTGAGTTCTCGAGATAATTACTGAGGTTGTTTAAAAACATGAATCATCCTTTAGTGACCGCAAAAACCTTGCCTTGTCTATTTGATTGGCTTAATGGACGGCGCAGGGCCATTGAATTTAATCTTGTTGGAATCAAAGCAGGCCAGATTGCAGGGGTTAAATTCCCCCCTGGCTTAATGCAAAAGGTTGAGGCAGAAGTCGTGAAAGCTGGCCGCAGCCGTGTTAACCTTGTTTTTCCTTCAGGTATTTCTTGCCCAGCGATTGAGCAGTTATTTACAATGCCCCACGATAATTTACTCTGTGTTGATCAGGCTGGCAATATTACTATTACCCCGCTCAAAGCTAGCGAATTAAAGAAAGTGGCTTGTCTTGGGCAAGCTGAACAAATTGATGAAATTGGGGTAACCCCCCAGGCAGAAAGGGCTTTGCCCATTGGTTCTGTTTTGCTGGTTGGTCAAGGAGCCAGGCCTGTCTATACTGATTTGGATTTAGCGGAGGCAAAAGTTAGCCAAGAGTCTCCGGTTGAAGTTAATGAACAGATTTTTGAGGGGAGCGCTTTGTATGTTTTAGGAGAGCCTCCTTTTGTTTTAGCTGGTTCACTTGAGCAAGCCTCAACCCCAATGATTCTTGCCGCAATTAATTATCTTAAAAAACAAGGGATAGCTGTTGATCCCTTGCGCTCTGAACTGGCAGTTCGCTTCCTTGATGGTTTTACCGATCCTGATGCCGCTGTTTTAAGACAGCTGCCAAAAATCTTTTCCAACCAAGAATTACTGGTTTTTGTGCGAGCTCTGATTGAAAAAGGGGCTTGGGAAGCGCTGGGGTTTTTAGAGGCAGAAGTTTTTCAAGGAGAACCTCCTCCAAGAGAAATTGCTGAGATCATGGCCCAAGCTTACTTGAAAATGGGCGCCTACTCTCAGGCTGAAAAATTAGTCAGCAAGGCACCCCTCAAAGCGCAGGTTCAGAAGAAAGGAAAAGGTAGACGCCATGGTAATAGGGTGATGAGCGGGCCAACCCACCCTGTATTATCGAAAATTTTATTATCAAAAAGTAAAGAATATGAAGCCCGCAGGTTTAAACTACAAGAAGCTTTTTTACAATTATGTAATCGGGAGATTGAACTAGAAGCATTTGAAGCTTTAAGCTTGGAAGTTGTTTCTCCTCGCCAAGGCGGCAGATATTTTGCGGTTCCATGGTATGTTGGAAATAATCGCGAAATGATGGCAAGTAGCTTGCGTTACACTTTTTTTGACAAATATACTCCAGAGTTGCTTAGGCGGGTTTGTGAATTAGCAAAGGAGAGCGATCTTTTTTATGATCTCTTAGTCTCAATTGTGGCTGAGACTTATGAAAAGGTGGCCGAAGGGTCACGTGACCCACGCTTTCTTTATGCTAAAGTGGTCCCTTTAATATTAACTCAAGCAGGGGAGCTGCGAGAATTTTTGCCCAACCGTGAAATCATGCGGTTGATCACGGAAAGGGTGGCGGATGCTGATCCTCGGTATACTTTGGCCAGGATGGTTGTTGATAGTTTTTTTTCTAAGCCTTATGAGGCGGCGAAGGTCGCGGGTGAACAAGAAAAGTATGAAGAGGCTTGGGAAATTTTTCAAAAGGTTTGGGAGGTTTTCGAGGGTAATCAAAACTTAAGAAAGAATATTGTAAGATTTTTGCTTAACTGGCAGGCCCATTTGCAAAAGAAAAATGATTATGAAGGAGCAGAGAGGGCAGCTAATCTTGTTTTAGGCTTTGCGCCGGATCGTCTTGAAACCAGGTGTTTGCTTGTTTTTTACGCTTGCCAACGGAGCGATTATGAGCAAGCGATCAGTCTGGGGGAGGCGCTCTTGCCAGAGTTTTCTGAGTTGGGCAAGGATGACTTTGATTCGAGAATAATATCCCCAAAGGTATATTGCCTGGAAACTTTGGCTAATTTGGGCCATGCCTATATTCTTAAATATTACACAGGTGGTGATCAAGCAGATCTTGATCAAGCAATTAGCTATTTGGCAGAGGCAGGTCAATATGATGCTGATTATGGAGCGGTACGTTATTATTCTGCGATGGCCCAGGCGTTAGCCGGCAGGGTTGATCAATGCTTAACTCATTTGGAGAGGCTTATGAGCCAGCGTGAAGGGCCCATTAATTCTTTAATCGTAGTTTTTGAGGAATTATTTGAAAGATGTAGCAATATCAGCGAAGAACGGCTCCTTCCCCTTTACAGGAGAGCGACGACTGCAAACTTTGAGCCAGCTGCCTTAGGGCGACTTAACGTTCATTTGGAGACTTTGGAGCGCAGGGGCTTTTCGCAATTAACTGAAGTGGTTTCGTCTTGGTTAGAAAAATTGTCTTTAGAAAAAAAATGAGGCACAAGTTTTTACTGTTTTAACTGAGGGAGAAAGGCTCGCTGGTTAAGACGATTGTCTCTTTTGCACGAAACGTTTGACTCTACCCCTCAATAAATTCTATAATTGCCTCAATTAGATGGGAGTACTCCTTGACTTAAATAGTACCATTTTATTTATTACCCTAGTCATAAATTTGGGGTTGGGGCTCTACATCTATTTGAAAAACCGCCGCAACGAAGTTAATTCCTCTTTTGCTATAATCCTTTTTTATATAGCATTTTGGACAGCAAGTTTTATTGGGTTTCTCTACGCCAGGAGCCCATATTGGGTCCTTTTTTGGCGCAGGCTAACCCCAGTCGGCTCAGCCATGATTGCTGCCTACTTTCTCTACTTTAGCTTGATTTTTCCCAAGAGAGACAAGCCCCTTTCTCCCCTGCAAAAAGTTTTGGTAATAACACCAAGCTATTTGTTTATGATCTTTTCCCTTTTTACACCGCATATAATTAAATCATTTGCAATCTTTGACCTTACTACTCCTTTTTTAGGCAAGGCAACGTATGGTTCTCTTTATCCTGTTTATTCCCTCTACCTCATTTTTTTCTTTGGGGCCTCCCTGGTTAATCTGTTCCTTAAATTGGCAAAAACCCAAGGCCGGCAAAAGCTGCAGATTTTTTATGTTCTAGTTGGCATGGCGATCTCAGTGGTGGCGGCGGTGATGACAAGTTTGGTCCTGCCTTTGTTTGGTTTAACTCAGTTGTTTACGGCCGGGCCGCCTTTTACCTTGATTATGGTGGGCTTTGTTACTTACGCGATTGTTAAATATCGTTTGTTAAATGTTGAAAATTTCTTAAGTGGTGGTGTTTTTTTCTTGGCCGTTGTTTCTGGCTTGGTTTTAACAGCTGTCTTTTTGATAACGAGCGCTTATCATTTGTTGTTGCCGACTTATACCATTTTAGCCAATTTTTCACTGGGGGCCTTTGTTTTCTTTCAAAGCCCCAGGAGCCGGTCGCATCAATTATTTTTTGGCGGCGCGCTAATCGTTTCTCTGTGGACCTTAGCTGTTTTCATGTCTGTGGGGGGTGGAATTGCCAGTGTGGCTTATTTTTGGGGGAAGCTCTCCTTTATCACGGCTTCTCTCCTGCCTTTTTTCCTTGTTTCTTTTATTATTGTTTTTCCTAAAGAGCTAACCCCTTTTTCAAGGCGAAAGGTTTTATGGCTGCTGGCCCCAACGTTTGTTTTTTGTTTCCTGAGCTCGCTAAATTATATTGTGGCGGGCGTCAGCGGGGCTTCTGGGGAATACCGGCTTGTTTATGGGCAGGCTTTTCCTTACTTGGTCTTTTATTTCTTGGCATATTTTATTTATGGCTTAGTTACTGTTTTGCAAAAACTTGCCCGAGCGTATGGTTCCTCTAAAATCCAAATTCGTTATATCTTGCTGGGCTTTCTTTTAGGGATTGTGCCAACCTCTTTGACGAATTTGATCTTGCCCCTCTTTGGGATAGCAGGCTTTCGTTTATTGGCGCCGACTTTTACTATCTTGACCTTTATGGTTATTTCATACGCAATAGTTCGGCATCGTTTGATGAGCGTTGAGGTTGTTGTCCAGCGCAGCTTAGTTTATGTCTCGGCTACTTTTGTCGCTGTTTTGCTTTATGTTTTAGTTATTCTTATCTCTGGCGTTTTTTTGCGAGGCTTAGATGGGCTTAATGCTTTAATCGTGACAGGCCTTGCGGCAGTTGTCGTGGCGATCTTTTATCAACCACTGCTGAGCACTTTTCAAGAGTATGCTGATCGTTTCTTTTTTAAGGGGCGGTATAATTATCAAAGAACAATTCGTGAAATCAGCCATCGGATCGCTTCGGTTATTCGGTTGGAAGAATTGACCAATTTAGTTGTTTCTTCCTTTGTTGCAACAATGGACTTATCAGAAATATCTTTTCTCTTGCGCGATAAACAAAAAAAATATTTTCGCTCGGTCGCGCTGTCGCTGCCTCGTTATAAAAAAATAGAAATGGATGTCTCTAGCCCGATCGTTGCTTGGTTGATGTCAACCAAGGACTTGTTGGTTGGTGATGAGGTTGTTGATGAGATCGGCAGGCAAGAGGATGTTGGGCGGGAGGGAGAGTTGTGTGCTATTAATTTGCGGCAGGTTTGGGATGAGATGGAGGGGCTGGGGATTTTTGTTTGGGTCCCGATAGTTTCTAAAGATGAATTAATAGGGATTATAACTTTGGGAAATAAATTGTCAGGGGAAACGTTTTCTTCTGAAGATCTCGGTCTCTTGGGGACGTTGGCCAACCAGATCGCCCTAGCCCTTGATAACGCGCGGCTTTATAACGAAGTTGTTAATATGAAAGATTACAACGAAGAGATCTTGCAGGCCATGGTCAATGGGGTTTTAACTGTTGATGTTCGGGGCAATATCGTGACCTTTAATCAGATGGCAGAGAAAATTACTGGGCGCAAGTCAAGTGATCTGATCGGCAAGAGTTGTGTCCAGGTGTGGGGGGAGCGGGGGATGATTACCAACATTGTTGAAAATATGTTAAGAAAATCCGTGGATTATAAGAACTTTGAGGCCAGTATTGCTTCTCCGGAAAAGGGTTTGGTCCCGGTCTCTTTTTCTTCAAACATGCTTTGTGACCACCACGGCAAAAAAATCGGGGCGCTGCTGTCAATTGAAGATATTTCAGAGGTCAAAGAACTAGAAGGGAAGGTCCGTCAAGCTGATAAATTATCGGCCTTGGCTACGATGGCCGCTGGGATGGCCCACGAAATAAAAAATCCCCTTTCTTCAATAAAGGTTTTATCCCAGCTTTTGTCTAAAAAATTTGATGATCCTGAGTATCGCCAGAAAATCCAAGAAATTTTTCCTCGAGAAATAAACCGCATAGACAGGATTGTCGAAAGCTTATTAGGTTTTGCCCGGGCCACGGCCCTAAATTTTGTTAAGACAGATATTAATCAGGTTCTTGAGGAAAATCTTAAGTATTATGACCGCCAAGCTGGGGAGGCGGGGCTGAAAATAGTCAGAGAGTTTGCTGCGCTGCCTGAAATTGAAGTTGACCAGGGACAGCTTTACCAGGTTTTTTCTAATCTGATCCTTAATGCTATTCAGGCGATGCCAAGCGGTGGAGAATTAAAAGTTGTGACTAAACCCGGCAAAGTTATCGATGGGATATTAAAGGATATCAAGATTTTTGTTTCAGATACAGGGCCCGGCATGTCAAATGAGGTAAGTTGTAAATTGTTTGACCCGTTTTATACCACTAAACACGGAGGCACAGGGTTAGGTCTGACCATTGCCCATAGTATTGTTGATGGACACCGCGGATATTTTGATGTTGAGAGCAAGATTGGTAGCGGGACAACTTTTGTCGTTACTTTACCGGTTAGCCAAGGGTTGGTATAATTAATAAGACAATGAAAAAGTTAATTCTAGCGATTATTGATGATAAACGCACCGCGAGTTCAATTGTTGAAGCGCTGGGGGCAAAATATGAGCTGCGGGTGGTGCCCTCTCTGGCAGAGGCTAAAGAGTGGCAAACAAAGCATGCCGCTGATTTAGTGATCATTGATTTTGACTTAAAAGAAAGCGATGGCTTGCAGATTTACAAAAAGCTAAATAGTGCTAGTGTGACAATTATGCTCTCTTCTTCTGGCAGCGTTCCCTTAGCTGTTTCAGCGACTAAATCAGGGATCTCTGATTTTCTACGCAAACCGATTCAGGCAGAGCAGTTGCAGAATGTTGTCAAAAAAAGCATTCAACAGCCAGTTGTAAAGCTTTCTTATAGCCATCAAGACAGCTGGCTGGCCGGTCTAAGCAGTAAGATGGTTGAAGTGCGAGGCCAAATAAAGAAAGCGATTTTAGAAAACAAAGATATCGTGCTAATTGCTGAGCCAGGGCTTTCTAGGTCAGCGATTGCTGAGTTTGTCCATCGAAATAGCAGTCAGAAAGAGCGCTTATTTAAACGTATAGATTTGCACTCTTATCGAGGGGAAATCCTTGAGGCTAATTTTTGGATGACTATGCAAGAAATTCTTGCCTTGCCAGCGCGGACTTCTGTTCAAGGGGCGGGGGACCGTTGCGGGACCCTTTACTTGGCTAATTTAGAGAGTGTGGATGAATATTTCGTCCTGTCAATTTTAAAATTTTTAAGTGAAAAGGGGAGTAAAATTGACAAAAGCATTCGCTTAATCCTAGGGGTTAGAAGCAGGCGGCTCTTTGAAAAGTTAAAGTTGCCAAACCTTATTTTTGTTGAAGTCCCTGCCTTGCGGGAGAGGCGGGAAGATATTGGTCCTTTGCTCCATCTCTACCTAAGTCGTTATTCTGCTGCTTATGGCAGAGAGACCAATCTTATCTCAAAGAGTGTTTTGGATTTTTTATCTAAGTATGATTTCCCTGGCAATATTGTTCAACTTGAGCGGATGATTGAGACGGCGATTTTGTCTGCTCCTGGACAGACCCTTGGTTTGGCCAATCTGCCGCTTAGCCTTAATGATTTAGAAGAAACGGTTTTAAATGATTCCGTGCACAGCGAAAGTCAGCTTTTTGAGGCCGTGAGCTCGCTTGAAAGGTGCTTGATCAAAACTTTGCTCGAGAAGTCAAATAATAATTTATCAGTTGTAGCTAAATTTTTTGATCTTCCTCAAGGTGTTTTAGCGGACCGCTTGGAAAGTCTTAATTACCCGAGAGAACTTGTTTAATTAAGTTTTTGACCTGGTTTTTTTCTTTAGCTTCAGCAATGACGCGGATGACTGGCTCGGTGTTTGATGGACGGACGTGGACCCAGCCAGTTGGCGAGATAACCTTAACCCCTTCGGTGAGGATCAGATCTTTTTTTCTAAATTTTTCTTTGACATTGGCTAGAAATTGCTCAGCTTCGTCGAGGCTGTGGCATTGTACTTTTTTCTTGATCATAAAATAAGCAGGGATTTCTTGAGCTAGCTTGGAAATGGGTTTACCTGTATCAGCCATAAGGTTGAGGATCAGGGCGATGCCAGCTAGCGAGTCGCGATTGTAGCCGACTGCCGGGTAAATTACGCCGCCGTTACCTTCGCCGCCAATTAAAGCTTTCAAATGTTTGATCTCTTCGGCTACGTGGACCTCACCAATTTTGGTCCGGATGACTATGGCTTTATTTGCTTTAGCGATATCATCAAGAGCCCGAGTTGTTGAAAGGTTGGTGACAATTATTTTCTTTTTAGAGCGTTTTTTAGCTAAGACAAATTTTGCCGCTAGGGCTAAGGTTAATTCTTCGCCAATTGGTTTGCCGTTATTGTCCACAATGGCTAAGCGGTCCGCGTCCGAATCAAGGGCAAAGCCGATATCTGCTTTTTTTCGTTTGACCTCGCGGACCAGCTCGCCCAGGTTTTCCGCGATCGGCTCAGGATCATGAGGAAAGGGGAGCGATAAGTCGCAATTAATGGGAATAACCGTGCAGCCCAATTTAATTAATAACTGTTGAACAGCTTCAGAGCCAGCCCCGTTACAAGCGTCAATAGCCACGCGGAATTTTTTGCGCCGGATTTTTGCCTTGTTAATTACGTCAAGGACTTTTTTAATATGGAAATTGACAGCCGAGTGATTGACCTCAATGTTTTGGGCAGCCCTTTTTTCCCAGGCTTTTTGTTCATAGATCTTGAGGAATTCAGTGGCTTGGGCTTCGTTAAGAAAGATACCATCACTTCTGACAAACTTTAAGCCATTCCAGGGGAGGGGGTTGTGGGACGCCGTGATAATTATCCCGCCACTAGCTTTTAACTCCCTTACCATTATGCCCACTGTTGGGGTGGGGCAGATCCCAAGGTCGATAACTTTGCAGCCAGTTGCCATGAGGCCAGAGAAGATAATCCCTTTGATAAATTCTGAGGAACTGCGCGGGTCAGTTCCAACCACCACGGTTGCTTTGTCCCCTAGGTATGAACCAAAGGCTTTGGCAAAATCCAGACAAATCTCAGGCGTGAGAGAGTTTGGGACAAAACCGCGAACACCAGAGATACTAATTTTTAATGTCATATTTGTTTATCATGTACCGCCTGGTACATGATTGACTATTATAACACAAACTGATAAGCTTTTTTAAC
This sequence comes from bacterium, assembly GCA_043811955.1. Lineage (GTDB taxonomy): Bacteria > Margulisbacteria > WOR-1 > O2-12-FULL-45-9 > O2-12-FULL-45-9 > JBDRMQ01. The sequence continues at coordinate 10,455 of JBDRMQ010000051.1, forward strand.
TATGGGGAGCATAGAACTCGCAGCGATCATGCCTCATCCGCCGATTCTCGTACCTGAGATAGGCCGTGATCGCCTCAAAGAGGCCCAAAAGAGCAAGAAGGCGCTAGAGGAACTTGTCCTTCTGGCCAAAGCCAAAACCTATGACACAATTGTTGTTATTTCTCCTCATGGTGAGATTGGTCAATCCTCTGTCCCTGTTTACACGGGCCATGTTTTTGAGGGGAGCTTTAGCATGTTTGGCCAGCCCAAACCTGTTTTCTCTTTTCGCGGCGATCCTGAGCTAGCCCAAAATATTATTCGAGACTGCAGTTTTGCTTCAACCTGTTCTGCTTCCCTGCTTGATCATGGGGCTTTAGTCCCTTTGTATTTTTTGAAAGATATTGCCAAAAAAGCCAAGGTTTTGCCAATTGCCATTGCGCCGCTGCCTTTGCCAAAACTATTTGAATTTGGCCAATCTTTAAATAAAACAATTGGCAAGTCAAAGAAAAAAGTTCTGTTAGTTGCCTCGGCTGATATGTCCCACCGGTTAACCCCTGATGCCCCGGCCGGCTTTAGCCCTCGAGGGATAGAGTTTGACGATAAGTTGGTTAAAATGGTCCGAGACTATGATGTCTCTGGCCTACTTAATTTTGATCCAAGTTTGGCTGAAGAAGCAGGCCAAGATGCCCTCTGGTCAATCGCGATTTTACTTGGGGCCCTTGATGGCTTAAATGTTAAGCGTGAAATTCTCTCGTATGAAGGACCCTTTGGTGTTGGTTATATGGTGGCAAGGTTTGATCCTTAATGAAAGAACATCCCTTGGTCCAGCTTGCCCGCCAGACAATTGCCGCATATCTTATCGACAAAAAGATTCTTAAGCCTCCTGTTGAGCTAATCCCTGAAATGAAAGAGCGGGCCGGAGTGTTTGTTTCACTCCATAGGAAAGGGGCTTTGCGCGGTTGTATTGGGACGTTCGCGCCAACAACAGATAATGTTGCTCAAGAGATTATTCGCAACGCGATTGAAGCCTCAACCCGTGATCCAAGATTTGCTCCAATGGCAGCAGATGAGTTGGAGGATTTAGAAATTTCAGTTGATGTTTTGGCTTCCCCCGAAAAAGTTAGCTCAAAAAAAGATTTAGATGCAAAAGAGTATGGAGTTATAGTAAAATCAGGCAGTAGGCGCGGTTTGCTTTTGCCAAACTTACCGGGGGTAAATACCCCTGATGAGCAAATTAACATTTGTCGACAAAAAGCTTGGATTGATGAACATGACCCGATAGAACTTTTTAGGTTTAAGGTAAGGAGGTTTCATTAAAGAATGACCAATGACAAATGACAAAGGTCAAATGAAGGAGTAATTATTTTATGATAAAAGTAGGAGTGATTGGGGCTGGGGGATATGCAGGGATAAATTTGATCTCTTTGATTTTGCGGCATCCAGAGACAAAGCTTGTTTGGGTGGTTTCAGAAGAAGCGCATAAGGGTAAAAAGCTTGATGAGCTCTTTCCTCATCTAACAGATATTTGTGATTTAACTTGCGGGACACTTGATGATGTTGCCAAATTGGCCCAAAAAGTTGACGTGGTTTTTCTGGCCCTGCCGCATGGAATTGCTTTAAATTATGTTCCTGGCATCTTAAAAGCTGGGGCCAAAGTTGTTGATTTAGGCGCGGACTATCGCTTTCACGACGAAGCTGTTTTTAAAAAATGGTATCAGATTGACCATAAGGATAAGGCTGTTTTGGCGGAAGCTGTTTTTGGTTTGCCGGAACTCTACAAGGATGAAATTAAAAAAGCTCGCTTAATTGGCAACCCAGGCTGTTATCCAACAGCCTCGATTTTAGGGACGGCCCCGCTGGTAAAAAATAAATTAGTTGATTCCAGCTCAATTATGATTGATGCAAAATCAGGGATTTCTGGGGCGGGGCGGGGGATCAAGCAGATTACTCTTTATTGCGAGCGCAATGAAGGGGTCAAGGCTTATTCTGTGACCAACCACCGACATATGGGTGAGGTTGATTATCAACTGAGTCGAGTGGCAGGCGGAGAAGTTGGCGTGACTTTTGTGCCGCATCTGATCCCTCAAACTCGTGGGATTTTAGCGACGATCTATGCGAAATTATCTAACAACAAACAACTGACAACTAACAACTTAATGGAATTGTATAAAGAATTTTACAAAGACCAGCCATTTGTCCGAATTTATGAGACCCCCTGCACAAAGAATGTCTCTTTTACTAACTATTGTGATATTGGGGTTCAGATTAATGAAGAAAAAGGGACTGTAATTGTAACCTCAGCTATTGATAATTTAATTAAAGGGGCAGCTGGCCAGGCCGTGCAGAACATGAATCTTATTTTCGGGCTTGATGAGGCGCTTGGTCTTAACCAGATTGGGGTCTTTCCGTAATGAAAAAAGTTAAGGGTGGTGTTTGTTCCCCTAAAGGTTTTAAGGCTGCCGGGATTTATTGCGGGATTAAAAAGTCTGGCAAGCCCGACCTTTCATTGATTGTCTCTGATGTGCCAGCTACGGCAGCTGCTGTTTTTACCACTAATCAAGTTAAGGGTAACCCAGTTCTAGTTTCAGCCAAGCATATTAAAGACGGCCGAGCTCAAGCAATTATTTCTAATGCTGGTAATGCCAATACTTGGACAGGTAGTCGGGGCTTAAAAGATGCTTGGGAGATGGCATCGTTGACAGCCAAGGGGCTTGGGATATCGATAAATGATGTTTTAGTGACTTCAACCGGAATTATTGCCAAGCCCATGCCAATGAAGAAGATCAGGGTTGGTATAAATAAGATTGTCACAAAATTATCAAGCCAGGGTGGGGCAGCTGCTGCTCGGGCGATTATGACGACAGACCTTCGGCCCAAGGAGATAGCGGTCAAAGTTGGCAACATTACGATTGGTGGCGTGGCCAAGGGTTCTGGGATGATCGAGCCGAACATGGCGACCATGCACGCTTTTATCACAACTGACGCTGCGATAGATAAGGTTTTGCTTAAAAAAATATTGAAGCAAGCGGTTGATAAATCTTTTAATTTAATTTCAGTTGATAATTGCATGTCAACCAGTGATTGTGTTTTTGTGCTAGCGAATGGGCTGTCAAAGTGTACGGTGAAGAGTGGACAGTGCACAGATTTTGTTAAGGCTTTTGAGTTTGTGTGTGAGTATTTAGCCAAAGAGATAGCTCGCGATGGGGAGGGGGCGACAAAGTTGATGGAAGTGCGAGTTAAGCGTGCCAAGACAGAAGCTGATGCTTGTCGAGTAGCGAAAGCTTTAATTGGTAATGATTTACTAAAGGCTGCTGTTTATGGCAAAGATCGCAATGTTGGCCGAATTCTGCAGGCCGTTGGGGCGACCACGGCTAAGGTTAATTGGCCTAAATTCAAAATTGATTGGAAAATGGGAAAAACAGAAGATATTATTACGGTTGACCTGGCAGCAGGAAAAAATTCAAACGTTGCCTGGGGCTGTGATTTAACCGAAGGGTATGTCAAGATAAACGCGAGGTATCACACTTAATGTTTGATGAACTGATTAAACGGGCGGAAGTTGTTATCGAGGCTTTGCCTTATATCCAGAAATTTCACGGCAAAGTCATGGTGATCAAATATGGCGGCTCAGCCATGCATGACCCAGAGCTTAAAGAGAGGGTCCTGCGTGATATTGTCCTCTTAAAATATGTTGGCATGAACCCCGTGGTGGTCCATGGCGGCGGGCCTGATATTAATGACGCGCTTAAGCGCAAAAGGATCAAAGTAGAGTTTGTGGCTGGTTTGCGCAAAACAACGGAAGCTGTTATGCAAATCGTAGAAAAAGTTTTAGGAGAGAAGATCAATGCTGAGATCGTGCACTTGATCAAAAAAAATGGCGGCAAAGCCAAAGGGTTTTGCGGCAAACATGGCCGGGTTATCAGGGCGAAAAAGAAATACGGCCGCACCGAAGATGGTCGTGAAGTTGACCTTGGCTTTACCGGCCAGGTTACCGGGGTGCGCTATCGTTATCTGCATCATTGGCTGAAGCGGGACGATATTCCTGTTTTGGCCCCGGTGGGGGTTGGCAGGCACGGTGATACTTTTAATATTAATGCTGACAGCGCGGCCGCGGCAGTGGCTGGTTTTTTAGGGGCTGACAAATTAATTTTATTAACTGATGTGCGGGGTGTTTTGGATAAAGAGAAAAAGCTTATTTCAAAAATTGACCGTGCAACCACGAACAAACTTATTAATCAAGGAGTTATCTCTGGTGGGATGATCCCCAAGGTTGAATGCGGCCTGCATGCCTTAACCAAAGGGGTTAAATCTGTACATATTATTAATGGGAAGATCCCTCACGCGCTGCTCTTGGAAATTTTTACTGACCATGGTATTGGGACCATGGTAGAAAAATGATGGGGTATGAGGTATCAGGTGTGAGGGAATTATTCAAACCCTTTTGTTTTCGTGATCCGATGTTCTACTTTTCCCAGCCAATGAAGCGTAATCGCTGTGATAATTGTGGTGGCAATCGCAGCTACATAAAGTCCCGTGCCAATAGCAACCCCGATGGCGGCTGTAATCCAAATTGAAGAAGCAGTGGTTATCCCTTTTATTTTGTTCTCTCCCTGTAAAATACACCCAGCGCCGATAAAACCAACTCCCATGGCCACACTGGCGGCTATTCGGCCTGGATCCGCAGCTTGAGAAATTGTAATCATTTCGCCCGAGAGAATCATGAAGAGGGTTGCCCCTGTGCCAACCAAAATGTGGGTCCGAAGGCCAGCGCTTTTGCCCTCCATTTCCCTTAACCAGCCAATGGTTCCCGAAAGGATAAACGCAAAGATGAGGTTAACTACCATCATTAAATCAGACATTAGATCTTAAAACCTCCATGTTTTTTAAAGTGTTCAACCAAGCCGCCGTCTTTAAGCAAGGTTTGCATGGTAGGGGGCAGGGGAGCGACTTTGATTTCCTGGTTCTTTGTTTTGTTTTTCAATGTCCCTGTTTCCAAGTCTAATTCTAATTCATCCCCGTCTTCAATCCCGTCGGTATTAGCCTCAACAGCCGGCAGGCCAAGGTTGTAGCAGTTGCGGTAAAAGATTCTGGCAAATGATTTGGAAAGTACTGCCGCGATCCCCGCATATTTAATCGCCATAGGCGCTTGTTCTCGTGAGCTGCCGCAGCCAAAGTTTGTCCCGGCGACAATAAAATCCCCTTTTTCTATACGGTTATAGAAATTTGGATCAAGATCTTCCATGACATGCTTGGCTAGCTCATTTGGGTCCTGGATTTTGAACTTGTAGCGGCCGGAAATAATGTAATCTGTGTTGATGTCGTTATCTTGTTTAAAGCGACGCGCGCGGCCTTTTAAGATCATGATAAATTTAGTATAGCAAAACTAAAGCATTCGGGCAATTGACTCTCTAACTTCGGCAAGCTTGCTGTCATAGTCAGCCTCAGAATTGATTTCTATGGGTTTTCCTACGTTAAATTTAACTGGATGAGCGTTAATGATAAAACTTCCTTTGGGCATAAGATCAAAACTGCCAGAGATAGCAATTGGAATAATTGGGGCGCCGGATTTTAAAGCAGCCAAGAGACTCCCTCGCTTAAATCTTCCTAGTTCACCAGTTTTGGTTCTAGTCCCTTCGGGGAAAATTAAGACAGACTCGCCAGCCTTGATATATTCAATAATATTTTCAACCGTGCGATAAGCACTAAGGATTAATTTGCGGTCAATTGGGAAATACCCAGCCTTTTTAAGATACCAGCCAAAAATTGGGACTTTGAAAAGCTCTTTTTTGATGGCAAAACGAAAGGTGGTTGGCAAAGCAGCCAGAACGAGCAGGATGTCTGCTGCCCCTTGATGATTAGCCGCAAAAATTAGCGCTTTATCTTTAGGAATATTCTCAATCCCGGACACCTCACACCTGATCCCTGACACCTTTACTAGCAAGTTCGCCCAAATATGGGCAGCAATTTGAAAAGGCTTGGTTTTTGATTTTGAAAAGGGGGTCAGGCAAAGCGTTATAGTTACCCCGACAAAAAAAGTGATAACAAGAATTAGGTAAAAAAGAATTGTTCTGAATAAGTTTATGATGATCATTTTGGATAGTATAACAGGGATTAGGGGTGAGGGTCTAGGGACTAGGGATGAGGGATGGGGTGAAATTTTTTGATTGCTAGCTCGAAGATTAGTTGGGAGAGCTCCAAAATACAAATTGCTCTCGACGAGAAAAGGAACCGAGGCTTTTAGCCTCAGGTTCCGAACCCTTAATTTTTCGGAGTTCTCGTTGGAATGGAAATTACTAAAATTGACGAAACGGAAAATGCTAAATTTAAGCAAACTGTGCGTAATGAGAAGTTGCAGCAGAAGCCGTGCATTTATTATCCAGAGATGAAGTGCCAGGTGCCACGGTTGCGCTTTCAGATCTGTCGCTCTTGTGCTCGTGGCCTGCAATTTGTCCGTCTTGAAGCAGTCCCTTCGATCTTTAAGCGGATCAAATCATTGGCGATCAGTCTGATTCAAGATAAAGGACCCGGGCAATTTCTGCAAAAGTAGTGATTCCTTGGTCAATTTTTGCTTTGGCATTTGTCTTTAGTGTTCTCTGAATAGCTTGAGGCTCAAGCCCTGGCATAACTTCAAATATTCCGGTGCGCCCTTCTTTAATTTTTCGAACTAGTCTTTGTGCCACAACCCCAATCAATGAATCTTTGAGCAGGTATCGATCAATCCCCATATCAACTAAGCGGGTTACGCTAGATTGGGCATCGTTAGTGTGTAGGGTGGAGAAGACTAGGTGACCAGTTAAGGCGGCTTGCAGGGCAATTTTGGCGGTTTCCAAGTCACGAATTTCACCGACCATGATAATATCAGGGTCTTGGCGCAGAATTGAGCGCAGGCCGCGGGCAAACGTTAACCCAGCCTTTTGATTAATTTGAATTTGGTTAATTCCTGCCAGCTGATATTCGACTGGATCTTCAATAGTTGTGATATTTACCTCTTTTGAATTAATTGTTGCTAGGGTGGTGTAGAGGGTTGTTGTTTTGCCAGAGCCAGTTGGGCCGGTAACCAGAATAATTCCTGCTTTTCTGGCAATCATCTTTTGGTAAATTACCAGATCTTCTTTTTCCATTCCCAAGTCTTCAAGCTTTAAATTTAATTGTTCGCGGTTGAGTAGTCTTAGGACTGCTTTTTCACCGTGAATAGTTGGGATAATTGAAACACGCAGGTCGACCTGCCCAAAAGTGGTGCGCCCGTCTTGAGGAAGACGCTTTTCTGCGATATCAATGTTAACCAAGACTTTAACCCTAGAAATGATTGAAGCATGATTGCTTTTGGAGAGCTTTTGCTGATCTTGCAACAAGCCATCGAGGCGGTATCTGATCTGAAGGTGTTCTTTAAGCGGTTCAAGGTGGATGTCTGAAGCGTTCAAATTTATGGCTTTACTGATAACATTGTTGAGGAAATCAGTTGTTTGTATATTAGTCATTAAGGAAGCCAATTCTTTTTTTAGGTCTTTCTTCAAACTCAAGCATTTTTCGAATAGCTGAGAAAATAATTTTTATATCTATATCGTGTTTTTCTGCCTTTTCTTCTAGCTTTTTTAAATGCTTGTGTATATTTTTATGAGTCGATAATATTTGCTTTATTCTGACAAAGGCTCTCATGATGGCAATATTGACTTGTACAGCTCGTTTGCTTTTTAGTACACCAGAGAGCATTGCTATGCCTTGTTCCGTGAAGACCAAAGGAAGATATTTGCGATGTTTCCCCCTTCCCGAGGTAATCTCTAAGGTCACAAATTGTGACCTTAGAGAAGCGAATTCTTCTGTGGTTAAACGAAACATAAAATCAGAAGGGAATCTTTCTTTATTTCTTTTTATTGCTTGATTAAAAACTTTTGTCGCAACGTCATATAATGAGGCCAAATCTTGATCTAACATAACCCGGAGTTTTCTGGCATAATAAATTTTTGTTTCAATTGGTTCGTTCCGCTCAATCTTTTTCATGATTTATCCCCCTTATTAGGGGTATAGCAACTTTATTACCAGCTAAATTTACCTTGAGTTAAGTGGGCGGGTGTCGCAGCTGCGACAGCTAGAGAGCGGCAAAGGCGGTTTCGTGCATTAATTTGACAGGAGCATCGATGCCAGTCCAAAGGGTAAAAGCCAGGGCGCCTTGTCTAACTAACATCCCCAGGCCTGAAACAGAGTTTTTGGTCCTTTTCATTAATTTAGTTGTATATGGATTATAGACTAAGTCGTAGACCATTAGTTCTGGTCGTAGATGGATATGATCTGCCAAGGGAGAATGGTTCTCTTTTGGATGCATGCCAATCGGGGTGGCATTGACCAATAAGTCAGCGCCGTCTAGGGCGATTTGAAGTTCATGGCTGTTAGGTTTCAAACAGCGGATTTTAATGTCAAAATATGAACCAATATATTGGGTAAGTTCCGCGGCTTTTTCTTCATCAATATCAACAACAGCTAAAGAGCCAGCTTTTTCCTCGGCCAAGGTAACTAAAATGGCGCGGCTAGCTCCGCCCGCGCCTAAAACTATGGCATTGAGTTCCTTAGGTTCAATTTTAACATCATCCCGCAATGATTCAACAAAGCCCGGTCCGTCGGTGTTATAGCCAATGAGTTTCCCGTTATCATTGACTACAGTGTTGACCGCGCCAATGACTTTGGCATTTTCAACTACATTATCTATTAATTCGATGATTTTCTCTTTGTAAGGTATGGTGATGTTGAAGCCGGCATATTGTGGCTTTCGCAGTTCTTTGATCTTTTCTCCTAGTTTTTCCGGTTTTACGTCAAATAATTGGTAATCCCAATCAAGGCCGAGTTGTTTGAAAGCGGCATTATGCATGAGTGGGGAGAGGGAATGACCAAGTGGATGGCCTACTAAACCAACAATTTTACTCATGTTAAGGGGAGTATAGCACAGTTGCAGGGGCGAGAAAAGTAAGATATAATGGTTTTTTAGCAGAGAAGGAGGAGCATAAAATATGGCTGAAATTTTTATTATAGACGTTACTAATCGAGATGGTGTGCAAACTTCGAGAATTGGTTTAGCTAAACTAGAAAAGACAATTATTAATATGTATCTCAATGAGATGGGAGTTTATCAAAGTGAATTTGGTTTTCCGTTTACCTTGCATGAAACAAATTATATCAATGCTAACCTGGAGCTAGTTGAAAAAGGGGCTATTAAGCCGATGTTGCTTGAGGGTTGGTGCAGGGCTATTGAAAAAGATGTTAAATTGGCTTTTGAGCTTTGCCCTAAGATTAAACACTTTAACCTCTCGATCTCAACTTCCCCCTTGATGCTGGAGCTTAAGTTCCAAGGAAAGATGGGGATTGACCAGGTTATAAAAAGTATGGTTGAGGCAACTAAATTCGCTTATGAAAATGGGGCAGAGAGTGTCGGGGTTAATGCTGAAGATGCTTCCCGCACAGGACTTGATGATTTAATTAAATTTGCTCAAGCAGCCAAAGAGGCTGGGGCAAAAAGGGTCCGCTATTGTGACACCCTGGGGGCGGATGATCCGTTGACGATTTACCAGCGGATGAAAGAGCTGGCCTCAAAGACCAAAATTGATTGGGAGATGCATTGCCATAATGATCTAGGGATGGGGGTGGCCTGTTCTGTTGAAGGGGCGCGCGGGATTGTTGAAGCAGGGCAAAATGCTTTTATTAATACGACTATTAATGGAGTGGGAGAAAGGGCTGGCAATGCCGATTTTCTCTCTGTCTTGTTGGCGCTTAAATATTCAAGCGGTTTTAAGGACAAAAAGCTCTTTCCCAAAGGGATAAAACTGAATAAAATTTGGGCTTTTGCTAAATATGCTTCTTATGCTTTTGGCATCCCGCTGTCGGTTAACCAGGTTGGGGTTGGGGCCAATGCCTTTGCTCATGAATCTGGGATCCATGCTGATGGAGCGCTGAAAAATCGCAAGAACTACGAACTTTATGAATATGAAGAGCTTGGCCGAGGTGAGCCAGAACTGGTTGATACCGGCCGGATGATTACGGTTGGTGAATATTCAGGGATCAAGGGTTTTATGAATGTGCTGGGCAAACATGAAGTTGAGTTTAAGAGCGATAAAGAGGCTGCGGATGTTTTGGAATTAGTCCGTTACGCCAATGTTCACACTCAGAAGCCTTTGACTAAAGAAGAATTGCTTTTTATTGCTAAGTATCCTGATCAAGCAAGGAAGATATTAACAGTTACTCCTCCAGCAGTTTAAATTAGGAGGGTTAAATAATGACAAGGCCCAAAGTCGGGATTATTACTGGTTCAAAATCAGACTTGCCTGTGGTTGAGAAGGCTAAAGTCCAGCTCAAAGAGCTAGGAATTGAGTCTGACATTGCGGTTGCTTCTGCTCACCGCACTCCGAAAAAAGTTGAAAAATACGCCCAGGAAGCTGAAGGAAAATATGATTGTATTATTGCCGCGGCTGGGATGGCCGCTGCCCTGCCTGGTTGTGTCGCGGCCCAGACAATCCTGCCGGTGATTGGTATTCCAGTTCATTCTAAAGCGCTTTCGGGCCATGACGCGCTCTTTGCTATTGTCCAGATGCCGCCAGGTGTACCTGTGGCGACTGTAGCGATTGATGGAGCAAAGAACGCAGCGATTCTGGCCGCACAAATTGTAGCTTTAAAATATCCAGCTGTGGCCAAAAAGCTCAAAGAGATGAAGGCCAAAATGGCCTCGGCGTAAAATATGGTTGAAATTATAATCGCCATAGTGGTACTGATTTTTATTGCCCTTGGTTTGCGCGAGGGGATGGTCAAGGCGCTCTCCAGTGTGGCTGCGGTTTTTGCCTCATTATTCTTTGCCACTGCAACATTAGCTTCAATTGGCTTAATTGAAAGTCGGGCGGTTTCAACTGTTATTTTATTTCTCTTTTTGTTTTTTATTTCTTATGTCATTCTTGATTTGCTTTTGACTTTAATGTTTAAAAAAATTATTAGCGTAACAGTGCTTGGGCCGGTTGATAAGGTGGGCGGTGTGGTATTAGGTGGAATTAAAGGCCTGCTGATTTGTGGAATTGTTTTGCAAGTCTTGCTCTATCTGCCAATTAAGGTAGAAAACCGCACGATGATGGAAGAGTCTTATTTAGCCAAGCTATCAATTGCGATTTGCCAGTGGAGTTATCCTTATATTAAAAATGTACGGCCGGAGATCACTGATTTTGTAAAAGGTGATTATGTGGCTGGGAAAAAAACTAATAAGGTTGAAGCTTTGCCAACTAAGGGGTTATTTGGGGAGGCAGGCAAAGCAGTTGAGAAAATAAAGTTGCAAGAAGATCAAATCATGAAACTTCTTGAGGATAATAAACTTGTGCCGAACGTACCGGAGAAGAAGTGATCCATGAAGTATCTTGTTTTAATCGGCGATGGGATGTCGGATTTGCCCCTCAAGCAGCTAAAAGGTAAAACTCCGCTTGAAGTAGCCAAAACCCCAAACATGGATTATCTAGCCCAAAATGGGGTTTGCGGTTGGGTTAACAATGTTCCTCCTGGCCTGCAACCTGGATCTGATGTTGCTTCGATGAGTATTTTTGGTTATGACCCATCGAGATATTACACAGGCCGCGGGCCACTGGAAGCTGCCAGCCTTGGGGTTAAACTGGCTAAAAATGATGTCGCTTTCCGCTGCAACCTAGTTACGGTTAGCGATGGCAGGATGAAGGATTTTACCGCAGACCACATTGAAACTGTTGAAGCGAGAAAAATAATTAAGCAGTTGGATAAAAAATTGGGGCGCAAGGGAATAAAGTTTTATCCGGGCTTGAGTTATAGACATTTGCTTGTCGTGTCCGATGTCCAAGGTCCGATGTCCGATGTCAAAACGACTCCGCCGCATGATATTACAGGAAAAAATATTCACGAATATTTGCCGGACTCAAAACTTTTGCTTGAGTTGATGAACGAAAGCGAAGTAATTCTCCACGGGATGGAGACAAATGCAACTATGATCTGGCCGTGGGGCCAGGGTAAGCTGCCGGCCATGCCTTCTTTTAAAAAACGCTATGGCTTAAGTGGTTCTGTTATTACGGCGGTTGACCTTTTGAAGGGCATGGGGAAAACTTTGGGCTTGGAAGTAATAAATGTTCCTGGTGCAACAGGTTATTTGGACACAAATTATGCGGGGAAGGCTAATTATGCCTTGAAAGCCTTAAAAAAACACGATATTGTATTTGTGCATGTAGAAGCCCCGGATGAAGCTGGACATGAGGGCTCAATTAAGAAAAAAATCAAGGCGATTGAAGATTTTGACCGCTTGGTTGTTGGGACTGTGTTGTCCGATGCCCGCCTGCCGGTCAGGCAGGTCCGAAGTCCTATGTCCGATGTCAGGATTCTTGTTTTGCCTGATCATCCGACACCGATAAAATATATGACACATACGCGTGACGCAGTACCTTTTGTGGTGTGGGAGTCGAATGACAAATTATGCGCCAAAGGCGCATCCCTGCCCGTCCGGCAGGCGGGCGCCTCTGGCGGAAAAATGAAGAATGAAAAATGTCGGAGCTACAATGAAAGGGAGATTAAAAAGTCAAAAATTAAAATTAAAAACGGGCATGAATTAATGAAGAAGTTCATTGGAGGAAAGTTATGAGAGTGGCGATTATTGGTTTAGGGCTTATTGGCGGCTCGATTGCTTTGGGGCTGAAGAAAGCGAATCTTTCAGAGATTGTTGGGATACCAAGACGCGAAGAGACCCTTAAGCAAGCGTTGGCCCTAGGGATTATTGATGAGGGGACAACAGATTTAAAAAAAGGGGTAGCTGAGGCTGACATAATTTTTATTTGTACCCCGATTAATTTAGTTACCCAGATTATTGATGAGATTGCCCATTCGCTTAAATCAGGGGCGATCGTGACGGATGTGGCGAGCTCAAAAGAGCATATTGTTACTAAGGCTGAAACATTGCTGCCGCCAGAAGTTTGCTTTGTTGGTGGTCATCCAATGGCCGGGAAAGAGAAAGTTAAACTAGAACAAGCAGAGGCTGAATTATTCAAGGGTAAGACCTATATTTTGACCCCGACTAAAAAGACTGATAAGAAGGCCTTGGCAGAAATTGAAAAAATTGTTGGGTTG